>NZ_CALSOK010000003.1:0-67499 GCF_943787955.1 uncultured Paraglaciecola sp. | reverse complement strand
AACCATACCCGCCAACACCTCTGGGCCCACTTTATGCAGATTAAATTCAAACTCAGTGACAACCCCAAAATTACCACCACCACCTTGTATTGCCCAATATATATCTGCGTTTTTTTCGCTATTAACTACAAATATTTCGCCGCTAGCGGTAACCATTCTGGCTGAACGAAGGTTGTCGATAGTTAAACCAAATTTACGTGTTATCCAGCCAAATCCTCCGCCTAAGGTTAAGCCTGCAATACCCGTGGTTGAATTGATGCCTGTTGGCACAGCTAGGCCATATTGCTGAGTTGCAATATCCACATCAGCCAATGTTGCGCCAGGACCTACTTTTACTGTGTTCTGACCGTCATTAACCTTCACATCTGTCATGAAATGAAAATCTAGCACAACACCACCATTAACCAAGGCCTTTCCTGCAATATTGTGTCCGCCAGACTTTATGGCTAATAAAACACCATGGTTACGGGCGAAATCTACCGTGTTTATCACATCTTGCTCATTTTTAACACGAACTATTAAACTTGGGGATATGTCGATCATGTCATTCCAAAGTGCGCAGGCTTCGGCATAACTTTCGGTGCCTTTAATAATTATCTCCCCTGATATTGACTCATTAATTACACTTCTTGCTATATTAATTGAAGTACCGTCCATTTTATTAAAACCTATAGTGTCCATAACTCATTTTCTCCAGTTAGTTTAGTTTTGATGCAATGCTTAACCGACAAGTGACATCGTGATGCCAGCACTTATTACACAGTTTTTATGCATCATTTTTATCCCAATATAATGCTAAAAAACGCTCATACCATTTGGTCTGTTTAGAGGGATCAACATGCCTGGCTCACATCAAAACAGATGGAGGCATGTGTTCACCCTAAATCGAACTGATACAGCCTCATTCCTATTTACAATAAAACTGCATCACCCTAGAAAAATCACAATCATTGCCACCAAGTTGTGCAATATAGAAATCTAAGTCATGTAAAAATAGTTCAGGATTTGGTGCAAGTCCAAAATAAAAGCGGGCAAATCTAAACAATATCTGAGGTCAGAGAAAACTTTTGAGTCAGGGGGATATGTGTTCACACTTAAATCGACCATGATTGAAAGACTGTTCTGGTGACTGGATGAATCAAGATGTAAAACCAGTAAAACTAGGGCAGGGTCAACTTAAATTAACATCCAAGGCTATATTTCAATTTCGTCAATTTACATGGATGTCAATACATGCCTAGATTGCCTCGGGCGCTGCATAGCATCGCCATTCAACGTTAGGCAGCCTATCGCAGCTTATTTTTATCCCACATCGAAGTTCAATTACTTGCAGATATTCGCGCCAATTCAAACAAAGGAATGGCCATTGGTAATGCACCATTCAAGCAAAAGATAGAAGCCTAAACAGGCAGAAGAATGAAAGATAAAAAATGGGTCGCCCAGCCAACGCACAAAAAAAGAAGCTAACTGAATTGTAGGCGTCAAGTTGACCCTGACCCCCAGTTCTCCTGATCCTGCGCGTAACTGTTTACTAGACACACAGGAAACTGTGGATTGCCAAATGATGCCTGAGTGCCAGGAATATCGCTGAGGCTTGATCCGCCGTTGGACATTGGTTGTATCATTCGTTGGCTTGGTGATAACGACACGTGTTTACATTGACCCGTTAACCTTATACTTTAAGCTCGATGTACGAATAATGTCTCGATTGACAGACTATTATTCAGCGTAAATTTCATGCAATATAATTTTACGGTTTTGTACTTGGGCTAAATGTTCCTATCAACAATGTTTTACAGAAACTTTTGTTGCAACTTGGTCCGAACACAAATTTTCTTACATTGACGAATGAGTTTTATGTATGACTTCAAATAAAAAGTATGACGAAAACGAAAATTCAGACAGAAACGCTAATGATATTAATCAGACTGACTGTTCTGATGCGGGAAAAACTGAAAAGTCTCTTGTGCGAGGTGTTTTTCACCTAATTGAGCGGATAATACTTTTAATCGTTGTTTTGATGACCATGGGCGCCGTCGCCTTCGAGATCCACGCCATTTATATTGCGCAGACTCTCAGCCTCGCGGACATACTGTTGATGTTTCTTTATCTGGAGGTTATCGGCATGGTGGCTGTATTTTACTCGGACCGACGCTCGGCGTTCGTTTACCCTATTTTTATTGCGATTACGGCACTCGCTCGATTAATTGTTCTGCAGGGCAAAGATATGGCTCCTGAAAATATTCTGTATGAGGCATTCGCCATCTTTATTCTTGCTATTGCTGCAATCATACTTATCCGAATGCGAATTGAATAATGGTTTTAGCATATCTGGAAAAGAATATCTGGGGTCAGAGTCTGAGGGATCCCCACGAATATTCAATCATTAAAATTGCCTGCAATCATAGTTCTGAGATTTAATACCGCTGTTTCAAATTGCTCGCAGAGCAATTTGAAACGCTTATCTACGAAGCCTCGCAATCCTAAATAGTGAAACGATAATACTCGTCTTGTCTTAACTGTGTTCGCTTGATAACGACGGTGCAAACCAGCCATGAACATGGCCAAGCCTATAATGTTAGCCAAAATACTGGCAAGTGTGGCGATGAGGATAAGTACTGCAATACGGTGTACGCATCGGCTTTTATGATGTTCAAAACCCAATCCCAAATAAACTACTTTTGATATCCCTAAACTCTTCTTCAATTTGCATACGCAGTCGATAAATAGCGACTATCTTTTTACCTAAACTCTTGGTTCGAGGAAGTGAAGTGGCAATTAACCAAGGGTCTGTAGCGCCTCTTGCATGGACCTTTGAACACTTAGATTGTCGGGTAATGTTGTGTCGCGTTAAACTATGTCGCCCTTTGTTTTTGCCTTTAAATAACACCAAGGTGCATGCTAAAGGTTGGCTGCGGCAAATATGGCTAGTAAACCCTATAGGTTGACTGGTAGCTCGCTTATATAACTCAGAGGTATGCTCCCAGTCCTCTTTCTGATTAACATACATCATGGCTTTCGGACTCTTCCTGCAAAGTCCCACCCCAAGCGATGACTTCTCTAAACCAGGTCGTTTTATAGCCGGCATCTGTCACAATTATCGGTTTAGCATCGTCATCGATAATCGTCTTTAATTTTGCTAAGAACGCCTTATGTGTACACCGTTTTTCTTTTGTGCTCATACCATGCACTTCTTGATAAATAGCCACTCCTCGACCATTAAAAGCCACTGAAGCCCTCAACAAAAAGCAGCCTTTATGCGTATCTAAATCCGACCAGTCAATCAGAATAATAGGACGTGACGAAGCATTCGCATATTGCGTATAGATTGCTCGGTATATTGATATTCTTTCAGTATGGATGTGCTTGTTAGACAACAAACGGTCAGCTTGTTGTGGTTGAATTAACCGGACACTTCAATAAAGGATTATAATCCTGTTAATTGAGGTGAATATGACTAAACGAACAAATAAACATTATCCCGCAGAATTTAAACAAGAAGCGGTCGCTCTGGTAATAGAGCAAGACTATCCAATCGTACAAGCTGCTGCATCTTTAGGTGTGACAGACAAACTACTTTACAACTGGGTAGCTAAGCATAAGAAACAGGCACTAGGTGATGCATTATCTGGTGATGAACGGGCAGAGTTAATTCAGCTCAGGAAAGATAGTAAACGTCTACAAATGGAGCGTGAAATCCTAAAAAAGGCCAGTGCCTTCTTCGCGAAAGAAATGAAGTAAGATATTCTTTTATAAGTGAGCTTGATGCGAAGTATCCGGTGTCAGTTGCTTGTAAAGTGATGGAAGTGAGTTCGTCAGCATACTACGCATGGCTAAAAAAACCTGGTGAACTCATTAGCGCTCAAATGCTAAGACTGTATCGACGAGCCAAAGCATTATTCAAGGCAAGTCGAAACAGTTTAGGCAGCAGAGAGCTTGCTAAAGCACTACGCAAAGAAGGCTTTGAAATAACGCGGTATCGCGCCATTAAGTTAATGGAACGGCTTAAATTAGTTGTGACTCAGCGAATAGCTTATAAAGTGACAACCAAGCGCAAACACAGTGATGCTGTGGCTGACAACTTGCTAAATATGAATTTCAATCCTGTTGGACCCAATCAAATTTGGGCGGGTGATGTGTCCTATTTAAAGACTGGTGAGGGCTGGTTGTACTTAGCCATTGTCATGGATTTGTATTCACGCCGGATTGTAGGTTGGCATATATCAAAACGCATGACGCGTGATTTGGTCGAGCAAGCACTGACAAAGGCTCATAATTTACGCAAACCACCAAAAGGTTTGGTGTTTCACAGTGACAGAGGCTCTCAGTACACGAGTAAAGGCTTTAGAAATCTACTGTCGCGATTAGAGTGTCGAGCTAGTATGGGAGATGTTGGAGCTTGCTGGGATAATGCTGTTGTGGAGCGCTTCTTTGGAAGTTTAAAGCATGATTGGTTGTTTAAAGTACCGCAGCCCACTCGAACACATATGCGAGAAGATGTTGCTAGGTACATGAAATATTATAATGTTGAGCGACTACATTCAGCTAATTTGGATCAATCGCCAATTGAATTTGAAAACTCCTTTAGAAAAGTGTCCGGTTGGACTTGACCAGAACAGTCATCGATAATTGTATTTAACTTTGCTAAGAACGCCTTATGTGTACACCGTTTCTCTTTCGTGTTTATACCATGAACTTCTTGATAAATAGCTACTCTGTTGTGGTTGAATTAACCGGACACTTTTCTAAAGTCAGTTTAGTTACTTCGGACTTAATTGACTTGGCTGCTTGCTTAGCAAAAGCTTCTAGTTCTTTCTTTTTCATAGTTTGCCTATCCTAAGCCCTATATTAGTAATAATGATAGGCAATTACACAGATCTATGTTTCTTTATTAATTTTTCTTCGTCCGAATGTTTGGTTGTTTCTTTGCAAATAATAACCTCAGAGTTCACCACAAACATATTTTTATAACCCAACTCAGAGTTACTTAAACAGAGATCAATCACAGCAGACTTGAGGGTCTCAAAACGTTCATCAAAGACCTCACTTTGTTTCAGAACTACATATTTTATCAATACACATCCATCATGCAAAGCTCCTACTTTACCAGTTCCTCCAAGCTTTCCCGCATTTTCGAATCCAATTAAATTACCTTCCGACCTTTTTAATTTCACGCTTGACGCTAAAAAATCAAAATTTTCGTTAAGGATAGTAGGTCCTAAGACTGATACGTCTTTATTGATATTTGCTTGATGTACAAGCTTAGAAAGCCAATCAGAATTAAACAACACAACATGTTCAGACAAAATACAGATAAGCTCATAGTTTTTATCACATATTGATTGATTTATTGCATTGGTGATCGAGCTCGACTTTGACTTAAAGACACTAATTTCAATATTTGGGAATAATTTTTTTGCTTTAGTAAGAATTGACGCTACAGAGTTTATCTCTACCATCAGAAGCAAAGAGATTTTCACGTCTACATAACAGGTCTTATTTACTACCATGTCCAATAGGTCAAAAATCCTTTCAGCATTATCAGTGATCGGAATAACAATATTTACGAAAGGTCCATGATTTAGCGTTGGCTCACTCGCATGCTTATACATATGAAAGTATGGGTCAATCCACTGTGACCCAGGGAGAATATTTGGAGAATATCCTTGCCCCCAAAACACAAAGGGTAAAGCAATTTGATCTCTAATACTGTATTGACTCAACTGTTGCCACCACAAAGTATTTATCCTCAAAACATCTGCAGAACCTTGCTTGCGAGCAAGCTCTGCTGTTTCGAACATGCCATAATTTCTTGGCATGCCTTGGATCTTATAAAACTCAACTTGTGCAGCAAGCAATTCTACATTGTCTTTTTTTGCAATTGCGCAGGCTTCTTCTTCATCGTACAGACAAGTCCGCTTTACATGCTTGTGTAAGGAAAAATCAGAATTCACTAAGAATTTTTCTGGTATTTCATCAATGTTTTTCCCTCTTAATTTGACGTTGCCGTCTATCCATAAAGATAATTCATAATCGATCAAAAAGACATGGCTTAGAATTTTAAGCATACGTGCATTTTTGGTCGCAGACTCAAATACAGGAGTAACCAACATTATTTTAAAAACATCAGACTTTAGATGAGGGTTGTCAGTGAAGCATACATAATCCCAGTCTGGGTTTATATATTCTGGGTTATTTAAACTATCGTAGTTTCCGAATATTGCCGTATATACAACTTTTTTGTTTTGTGAAGAAAGTTGCATGTAATTATTTATATTTTGAGCGATTCCAGGCAAGCGTGATTCACCCTTCCAGTCAGATATTAATTGCTCAATCGCTGCTTTACCATGTTTTTTATCAAGCGATTTGCGTCCACCGACGGTCAATACTTTACGAACTTTATGCGTATAGCTCTTTGACTTAGCGTGAAAAATATAGGTGTCATCCACACATCGAATTGAGTACCCAGCAGCTCTCGCCCTCAATGAGAAGTCATCTTCTTCTCCGTATCCAGTCGGGAAGTACTCTTCGTCTAATGTTCCTATTTTATTAATTACCTCACGGCGAATCGCATAGCAAAAACCATTCACGGATGGTACTAACGGATATTCTCGTTTACTGACTGTTTCAATTAATTTTGACATCAGGTCAATAGAGTAGCCCTGCGGTATTTCGTTAACCAACCACCCTCCATTAACTTTATCTTCTCTGACGGGAACGGTCTGCCAACTAGCGGCATTTGATAATGGCCCAACTATCCCAGTAACCTTGTCACTTTGAAAGCACAAGAGTATTTTCTCGAGCCAAAATGGAGTAACTATCGTGTCACTATTTAATAAAATAACGACGTCTGCTTTGGACTGCGCAAAACCTTTATTTACTGATTTGGTAAAACGAAGGTTTTCTTTGTTTCTGAGTAGCGTAAACCTAAGTTCGCGTGACTTTTCTTCGAGATAGAATCCGGTCTCAGATTCGCTGCAGTCATCGATTACGATCAGATTAAATTCAAACGTTCTATGACGGTATAGTGAATCAATACAGTTTTTAACGTCGTCTAAGGCGTTGTAAACAGGAAGTAATATATCAACAGTTTTGTTTTTAGCATTATCAAGCGCCGACAAATAATGGGGGGCTACGTTTGATTCAATCGCACCCTGATTCTCAGGTTCTACCGTTTTCATTGCTTTAGGATTTGGAGATGAGCTAAGCACTACTGTAGCTGGATTATCTTGCTTTATTAGATGCTCTTCATTTCGTGCGTTCTCACAAAAATGTTCCAGGTATTCCTTATAGGATTCGCTTGTTTCGGAAGTAACATTAGGTATAGCATTTTCGAAGAACCTTACCCGACGGTGAACTTTTCGCTTACCTAAATAAACCTCTTCGAAGCCATGCAGAATGAAGTGTTCCATTGCGCTATCAATAAGTCCATCATCAATAGCAGATGCTACATCTTCATTTAAAGATAAATATTCATCTTCATCAAACTGAATTATGAACTCTGTTGGAACTCTTTTGAAATACCCAAGCATATGCTCTTGAAAAACCGCAATATCTGCAATATCTGAAACTAACCGCCTAGCTAAAAATGGTACTGCAGAGGTAGCAAGCTTTTTATTTTTAAGTATATCCACAAGTTGCTGATGATTAAAATTGCTCCATTTTTGATGTAAGGCGATGAAGTTTTTTAAGTTACAATAACCAGAGTCAAACTCCGATTTGATGCAATTTATCTCTTTTTTGAATCTAGATTTTGTATTTTCCTTAATAATAACTTTGTCAGAGTTAAACTTAGTTAACTCTGCTTCTCGCTTACATATGCTCGCAGTTAAAGATTCGCTTAATTCAAGGTTTTCATGCGTTAGCTTTGCGTGCTGCTCTTTCAAACACTCTAATTCGGCTGCCAAGGGGTCCATCTTAGTTTTAAAGACTGAGTTATTTTCGACGCTTTGCGACATCGCAACAAGCCTAGCATTTATCTCTGTTACTTTATCTTCACTGACTACAATGGCTTCTTTTGGTTTTTCTTCACTTTGCTTAGTATCAGAAAGTTCAGTTCTTAAAATTTTAATATTTTTATTATCAGAAACCGAAGCTAGCTCTGACACATTAATGACTTGTTGAAGCCTATCTATTTCTTTGTCTTTATTTTCTGATTCTACTTCCGCCAACTGAACGCTGTGTTGCATTTTTTGTGTTAGACATTTTAGTTCAGCTTCAAGACTTGAGCTAAGCCGTTTCGAATCATTTAACTCAAGGACACTGCAGTCTGCTAAATGTTGTAATTCTTTAATTCTACCGTCTAGAGTCTGATTTATATATTCTAGGCTCTGAAGTTGTTTTACATCAGCAGAAATGTTTTTCGTCAACAAATCGGATATCGATTTTAGCTTTTCTGAGTGTGATTTAAAAGTTGATGATGTACCTGAAACTACTAACTCTATTCGTTCAAGAAAGGATCTTTGCTGTTTCGAAAGTATAAAACTTTCTTCCTTGTCTTTAAGAACACTCAACGCTGAAGTCAACAATCGATCTTTCTCAATAAAACTAAGAGTCAGCTTACTAAGCTCGTCTTTTGAGGCTTGTAATGTCTTGTTTGTTATCTCCAACTCGTTTTTTGTCGACCATAATTGTTGATCTAGATTTTCCTTTAATAATTTATATTTTTGACGCTCAGTCGTCGCTTTTGAAAGTTTGATTGTTTTTGATTGATTTTCGAATAAGAGCTTCATTCCATTAAAAGATGAATAAGCATCAGTAAGAACCTGCGCATTCAATTCCTTTGAAGCGAGCTCATTTGCAAGAGCCTCAAAGCTTGGCGAATACTGCGACAAAGAGCTAATATCGTAGACATGATGCCTAAGATCTGGATGTATTGATCTAGTAGCATTAGTAATCTGTTCTTTCGAAGCACCCAGAAAATTAGCAAGTTTTTCAAAAGTATTTCTTTGTGACTCAACTAATTCACCGTATTCAATAACAATCCGATTAGTCTCCTTGAATATAGCTCGGCTTTCGACAAGTATTCAAACCATAAGCTAACACTCTTTTGGATTGTGAACCCGTTTCGTTTTTCGAGTGACTTTGCTATTTCTAAAGGGTTTCTGTTAACAATTACGGTGCTTATTTGTATCTTTAATTGCTTACACGCTTGAGCCCATATTGGGAATAACAAACAGAGCCTAGGATCCTTTATTGCAAATACATCATGAACAATAAACTCCCGCGTTAAAATTTGAACAGCAGTATTGACAGCAGAGCTAAATAAACTGGCGTCTAACATCTCAAAATCAAAGAACACATCATCCCAATCAAAGCCATTTTGCACTAACAGAGTTTCATTGAAGGCCTGCACGACACTATTCTCAAAATACCCCTGTGGATTATCAACACTTGCAGCTAATAACGAGTCACCAAACGGTATTCCCAAACTGTTTATACATGAGCTTACCGCGGACGTTCCAGAGCGATGCATTCCAAGAACAAAATATACTTTCTTCACTTTTCTATAACCCTATTGTTCTGTAACAAGTGATTGATTTATTGCAGTTCATATTGCACTAGTACAGTAATTCTACTTTTTATCTTTATTTTTTGCGAATACTCTTTATATTCATCAACTACCTCTTGCGCGTAACCAACTCTAATAATTTCCCCATTTTCTAGCCACACTGCTCGATTACATAAACGCTTAATCTGGTTAGCAGAATGAGATACAAACACTACTGTTTGGTCTGAATTTATTTTATCCAAAATCGCTTTTTCTGCTTTTACTCGAAAATTAGCGTCGCCTACACCTAATACTTCGTCAACTAACAATACATCGGCATGCATAGTAATCGCGGTCGAGAAACCCAATCTAGCCTTCATTCCAGAGCTATAAGTCTTTACCGGCTCTAAGAAGCTTAAACCAAGCTCAGAAAACTCATTAATTTCGTCCATGTTATCAATGGCGACCTTCTTTGAATGTCCTAATAACATTGAAGAAATAATGGCATTATCTCGCCCGGTCAGTTCTTCATCAAAACCAGCCGCCAATGTTTGTTCTGGTCAAGTCCAACCGGACACTTTTCTAAAGGAGTTTTCAAATTCAATTGGCGATTGATCCAAATTGGCTGAATGCAGTCCCTCAACATTATAATATTTCATGTACCTAGCAACATCTTCTCGCATATGTGTTCGAGTGGGCTGCGGTACTTTAAACAACCAATCATGCTGTAAACTTCCAAAGAAGCGCTCCACAACAGCATTATCCCAGCAAGCTCCAACATCCCCCATACTAGCTCGACACTCTAATCGCGACAGTAGATTTCTAAAGCCTTTACTCGTGTACTGAGAGCCTCTGTCACTGTGAAACACCAAACCTTTGACTGGCTTGCGTAAATTATGAGCCTTTATCAGCGCTTGCTCGACCAAATCACGCGTCATGCGTTTTGATATATGCCAGCCCACAATCCGGCGTGAATACAAATCCATGACAATGGCTAAGTACAACCAGCCCTCACCAGTCTTTAAATAGGACACATCACCCGCCCAAATTTGATTGGGTCCAACAGGATTGAAATTCATATTTAGCAAGTTGTCAGCCACAGCATCACTGTGTTTGCGCTTGGTTGTCACTTTATAAGCTATTCGCTGAGTCACAACTAATTTAAGCCGTTCCATTAACTTAATGGCGCGATACCGCGTTATTTCAAAGCCTTCTTTGCGTAGTGCTTTAGCAAGCTCTCTGCTGCCTAAACTGTTTCGACTTGCCTTGAATAATGCTTTGGCTCGTCGATACAATCTCAGCGTTTGAGCGCTAATGAGTTCACCAGGTTTTTTTAGCCATGCGTAGTATGCTGACGAACTCACTTCCATCACTTTACAAGCAACTGACACCGGATACTTCGCATCAAGCTCACTTATAAAAGAATATCTTACTTCATTTCTTTCGCGAAGAAGGCACTTGCCTTTTTTAGGATTTCACGCTCCATTTGTAGACGTTTATTATCCTTCCTGAGTTGAATTAACTCTGCTCGTTCATCGCCAGACAACACGTCACCTAGTGCCTGTTTCTTATGCTTAGCTACCCAGTTGTAAAGTAGTTTGTCTGTCACACCTAAAGATGCAGCAGCTTGTACGATTGGATAGTCTTGCTCTATTACCAGAGCGACCGCTTCTTGTTTAAATTCTGCGGGATAATGTTTATTTGTTCGTTTAGTCATATTCACCTCAATTAACAGGATTATAATCCTTTATTGAAGTGTCCGGTTAATTCAACCACAACAGTAGTGTCAGGCTTCGGTTCGCAGATATGCCTCCAGCGAATCATCGAGGGCATCGCGCCATGGCGTGTGGTGTGCCGGTGCCTGAGTGCCGGTGAGTGCCGATTTATAACTGTTGTCGCGGAAGGTCATGATGTTTTCCTTCTTATGCTTCTTCCATGCGAAGAAAGCCTCGTTGGAGCCGGCACAGTCGAAATGTGGATAGTCGGTCAATGCCATCAGGTCCATGGTGTACTTGCCCTGGAACTCGATCGCGCCGTAATCGTCCGGGATGTTGTCTTCGGCTTCACGCCACTTATCGATATCGGCGTGCATGTCAGTCTGTGACGGGACGTCCAGACGGCCGAGGATAACATCGCGCGCATACCAGGCCTGGGCATCGAACATGTTGAAGGTATACCACTGATCCTGCATGCCAAGGTACATCAGTTTCGGATTGTGTTCCCAGACCACGCCGTTATACAGGTTGACCGGGTAAAGGCGGTTATTGGTCTTGAGCTTGAGATTTTCCGCCATGAACGGGAAGTGGTGTATGTAGCCGGTGCACAGAATGATGGCATCGACGACCTTGGTGCTACCGTCAATAAATGTCGCGGTGTTACCTTCGACTTTCTCCAGCAGCGGTACTTCCTTCCAGTTTTCGGGCCACTTGTAGCCCATGGGTGCGGTACGGTGTGAAACGGTGACCGACTTGCAGCCGTACTTCCAGCACTGTGAACCAATGTCTTCAGCGGAGTCAGAGGTTCCGATAATGAGGATGTCCTTACCGGCAAACTCCATCGCATCGCGGAAATCATGTGCATGCAGCACGCGACCTTTGAAGGTATCGAAGCCGGGATACTGCGGAACGTTGGGGGTCGAGAAATGGCCGCTGGCAACGATTACGTGATCGAATTCTTCGGTGTATTCGACGTCCTTTTCATGGTCCTTTACGGTAACGTGGAACATGCCTTCATGCTCGTCGTAGCCGACGTGCCTGACAGCAGAATTGAATCGAATCCAGTGGCGTACAGCAGATTTCTTGACGCGTCCTTCGATGTAATCGAATAACACCGCGCGCGGTGGGTAGGATGCAATCGGACGTCCGAAATGCTCCTCGAATGAATAATCGGCGAATTCCAGGCCTTCCTTCGGACCATTCGACCACAGGTAGCGGTACATGCTGCCGTGTACCGGTTCGCCATGCTCGTCAAGGCCGGTGCGCCAGGTGTAGTTCCACAAACCGCCCCAGTTCTCCTGTTTCTCAAAACAGACGATATCGGGTATGTCGGCACCTTTTTCTTTGGCCGATTGAAAAGCCCTCAGTTGTGCGAGGCCGCTTGGGCCTGCCCCTATGACTGCGACACGTTTACTCATTTACTCACTCCGGTTCTGTCTTGTTTTAATTGAGATATGAATGCCTGGCGGCATTACCGATCACTAGCATCCAAGCCTAGAAAAGTTTGTAGCAGAAGGCAATTGTGGATTCCCCTTAGTTCAAGTTGAAACAACCTGACAAATTCTGGTCAGGAAGACAGAACGGAAATCCGACCCCTCGAAGCCATGCGTAACCGCCGATAAGGGCGCTAACACCAGGCATAGCGACAAGCCTTGGCACCCGGTTAGAGTGGTACAATGCTGTTTTTGAGTATAGGTAAAATAAAACGTCATTTTTCCTAAAATCAAAATACATGATGCCTCATATTTTCCATATTGGCATCTATTTTATATTCTTAAGGGAGTGAAAGTCGGCTATTTTTCGTCTATTAATCAACTGTTTCCAAGTAATTAAGAATTCAAGACAAGCGGCTCCTAAAGTTGTGCAAACCAGTTCTGAATATTACTTTTATTTAAACAGACTTATCTGAGGCCAAGTTTGAGTAATCGTATGATGATTCTTCACTCAATATAGTCTGATAGTTCGAATTTTCTAACGTCAGCTTTAGGTCGATTTAAGCCTTTTCTAGACTACAACCTTATGTCCCCTTTTGGTTGTGAGTTCAATCGGTCAATGCAACGCTATACTTGGATAAAGTGGAGGCGTTGCTATGACAAGAAGAAAAAAGATTTACTACAATGCACAACAAAGAACATTAATATGCTCGTACAGTAAAAACAGAAACGCTTTGCTTTATTGAAACGACTAAAAAACGGCTGATGTATTGCATCAGGCGTTTTTTGGGTTCAAAGACTTATTGTTGCTAGTGCTTAACCGTATAAAATGCGATTAACTTTGTTTTCTAATAATTCTTGTTGGCCACTTTCGTGTTGTGGATTGAGTTCATTATCAACAGCATAAGCAGCTAATGATTCTAAACTATGCTCACCTTTTGAAATAGCTTTGCCTAAATCACCGTCCCAGTTTCTGTAACGATTAGCAACAGCATCGCCTAGGAAATCATTTTCAATCATAGCGGCTGCTTTTTTCAGTGCTAACGCTAAGTTATCCATACCGCCAATGTGTCCGTGGAACAAATCAGCGGGGTCTGAAGACTGACGACGTAACTTTGTATCAAACATGAAACCGCCAGTTTTAAAACCACCGGCTTTCAAAATGTCGGTCATAATCAGTGTTAATTCAGGTACATCGATTGGGAATTGATCTGTATCCCAACCATTTTGCGCATCACCACGGTTTGCATCAATTGAACCAAATAAACCAAGTGAAATGGCCGTGGCAATTTCATGTTGGAAAGAATGGCCAGCTAGTGTTGCGTGGTTACCTTCAATGTTAACTTTAATTTCGTCTTCTAAACCAAACTGTTTTAAGAAACCATACACAGTCGCAGTATCGTAGTCGTACTGGTGTTTAGTTGGCTCTTGAGGTTTAGGTTCAATTAACAAGGCACCCTTAAAACCGATTTTGTGTTTATGCTCTACTACCATTTGCATAAAGCGACCCATTTGCTCACGCTCTTGGCGTAGGTCTGTATTAAGAAGTGATTCGTAACCTTCACGGCCTCCCCACAATACGTAGTTTGCACCACCTAAACGTTTGGTTGCTTTCATAGCATTAAATACTTGAGTTGCCGCGTAGGTGAACACTTCTGGATTCGGGTTGGTTGATGCACCAGCTGCGTAACGTGGGTGACTAAACGCGTTGGCTGTTCCCCATAATAACTTCATGCCAGTCTCTTCTTGTTTTTGTTCAAGCACATCTGTCATTTGAGTAAAGTTATTCACGTATTCTTTTATGCTGTTTCCTTCAGGCGCCACATCGATATCATGAAAGCTGTAATATGGAGTGCCTAGTTTTGCAAAGAATTCAAAAGCCACATCTGCTTTTTGTTTTGCACGTTCCATTGCATCACCAGGCTGCAACCATGGGCGACCAAAAGTGCCTTGACCAAATACGTCAGCGCCATCCCAGCAGAAGTTATGCCAGTAACACGCACCAAAACGTAAGTGTTCAGCCATCGTTTTACCAAGCACTACTTCATTTGCATTGTAGTGGTGAAAAGCTAAAGGGTTGTCTGAATTCGTGCCTTCAAATTTAATCCTGGGTATTGAATCAAAATAAGTAGTCATAAGATTTCCTTGTTAAAAAGTGTACGTAATTGAGAATAAGTTTGTTTGTAAACCGTTCGTCGTTGCTCAAAAATTGATTGGATTGAATTGTTTGGAGTGTGGACTTGCACTGCTTCTGGTTGCGGACAAATCTGCTCAATAGATAAGCCTGGCTGCATCGCCAAATGGGCGAGGCGCGCAGCTCCTAGAGCAGGGCCGACTTCCCCCCCTTTCCTAAAGGTGATATTGGTATTCAACACATCTGCCATAAGCTGTCGCCAATAGGCACTTTGTGCGCCGCCGCCAATAACGGTTATCTCTGTTGCTTTAGTACCTGATTGATGTAGCGCATCTACACCGTCTGCAAAAGCAAAACACACGCCTTCGAGCACTGCATGCAACATATCGAGCTTGTTTGTGTCGTGGGTTAATCCAATAAAGGCACCTTGGGCAAGAGGATCGTTGTGGGGGGTGCGCTCGCCACTCAAATATGGCAAAAAGTATGGCGTGTTCTTCTGATTGACTGGGGTGTTTTCAAGCTGCTTGAGTAATGCTCCAATATCTTCACCTACCACTTGTTTAGCAAACCAGTCTAAACAGCTTGCAGCACTTAACATCACCGACATTAAGTGCCAGCGATTAGGTAAGGCATGGCAAAAACTGTGTACTGCTAGTTCGGCATGTTGGCTAAAATGGTCAGCAACCACAAAATACACACCTGATGTACCTAGGGAAATCATACCTTGTCCAGGTTTGACTAGGCCTACACCTATCGCACCTGCAGCATTGTCTCCCGCTCCCGCCACCACTGGCACTTCTAGCAATCCCCAACGACTGGCTAAGTCAGACTGTAAAGTGCCAGTTATTTGATTGCCTTCAAAAAGCTTCGGCATGTGCGCCAAGGTAAGGCCACATGCCTCAAGCAAATTTGTATCCCATTCGCGCTTTTGTGTATTTAACCAAAGCGTGCCTGCCGCATCTGACATATCGCCAGCGAAGTCACCCGTTAATAACCATCTTAGGTAATCTTTGGGTAGCAGTACTTTGTCTATGCGTGCGAAATTGTCGGCTTCATGATGTTTCACCCACAATAATTTAGGAGCAGTAAATCCTGGCATCATAATATTGCCGGTAGTTTGGCGACTATCTGATACAGCTCGTTCAAGTTCTTCACATTCTTTGGCACTGCGACCATCGTTCCAGAGTATGGCTGGGCGAATAATCTCTCCAGCTTTGTCGAGTAATGTGGCACCGTGCATTTGCCCCGATAATCCTATCGCCTTGACTTGAGAAAGATACTGACGACTAGATAAAGCGTCCATCACCTTACAAAAGGCTAACCACCAGTCAGTGGGGTTTTGTTCAGACCATAATGGTTGCGGTCGAGACACAGCCAATTCTGCCGATTCTGAATCAACGATCTGTCCTTCAGGATTAGTAATAATGACCTTAATCCCAGACGTGCCTAAATCAACACCTAAATACATCACACTATCCACGTTATTTTTGTTTAAAGCATAGTGACCCAGAGTTCAAAAATGCTCAATTACGAAATTACGAAATTACGAAATTACGAAATTACGAAATTACATAATTAAATTCTGTAATTTGTTATTTTATTAGTGAGGTGTTTTTGATTATTCTACTGTCGACTTATTAGTCAGGCACAAGAGGCATCAAGTAGTGAACCACCGATCCCTACTATGTTAAGACGTGTGCGGTACCAAGTCCAAGCTTCACATATATATCAACGATCAACGTAATCTCATGTAATACGTGGCCTTTAGGCGTTATCGTCAAATCTGAACATGAGACAGTTGAGGGTTAAATGAACGCATACTGTTAAATTTGGACACACATTTTTAACGTTTCCTAAATGAGCCCTATGTTCGGTGTTGACAAGTTTATGAGCTACTTATCAACCAAACTGATATAAAATGAGTTACGGGAAATAAGATGATCTAAATCGTAAGCTCAGGCTCAACTATTTCTATCATGTCATGGGGTGGTTAATAATCTATTTTGGCTTGGTCGCCATTCCATTAAAGCGAGTAATTATAGAGTTCTCTGAGACAGAGTGTTCGTTGAGTGGGGCAGTGCGAGTTGTGTCCAAAATTTGGCATAGGTAGTTAAATTGCCAATCTATTCATCCGAACTCGGTAACTTGACAGCCCCCCCCGCACTTTCAATAGCGCTTACTGTGAACTGCTAAATCATGACAAGGATATTTATACTTGGAAAGTACGTCGGTTTATTAAGCGCTTACGAATGTATGTGCCATATTGATTCTTAGGTACAACTGATTACCTGCATTTATATCAGCTATCTAAAATTTTTATCGTTTTATGATGGCGCTAATAAACCCACACACGCTAAATTTGCAGCCTCAACGATTGGCTTAATATAAGAGCATAAAAATTTAAAGTGCCAGTTGAATCATTATCACTAAGAAAAAAATAATACTCAGTCCTTGCCAGAACATAACAGGATCACGTTCAATCAACGGGCGACGATTTCGCGACAAATAGGCTTTATTAGGGTGGTGTAAATCATAAATAAATTCAGATAATTCCCCATGACGCTTTAAAGGGTCAATGTGTAATGCTCGTCGAAGAGCATCATCTATCCAAATAGGAAATTCGCTATCGTCGTTTATTAGGCTCCTATAGCTTAAACGACGCTGTGCTGACATATTTTTGGCTTGCGCTATTTCAACACCATAAGGGAAGCGACCGGATAACATCTGATATGTGATCACCGCTAATGAATATATATCAGAGCGTTCACTGCCAACGTGTCCCAAAAAATATTCTGGGGCTGAATATCGCATTGTGCCTCGCAAGGTATCTGCGCTAATAGCAGACGTAACCCCAGCAATATAGGTTGATCCAAAATCGATAATTTTGACCGTATTGCTTCGGTCTATCATGATGTTATTGGGACGTAGGTCTTGATGGATCATTTCTTGTCGATGAAAGGTCTGTAAGCCTTTCGCTATCTGTCCAATAATAGCTCGCACTTGATTTAGGTTTGGCTTTGGATTGTCGATCATCCATTGATTCAGTGAGACCCCTTCGATAAATTCGCTCACCAAATATAAAAAATTTCGTTTGCGCGTTAATCCTATCGCTTTCGCAACATGAGGATTATTGAGTCGTTTCGCGATCCATTCTTCCAGCATGAAAATTTCGAGATATTGACTATCATTGCGTAATTCAGTAGAAGGCGTTTTAATCACGACAGTTTCTTGACTGGTTAGATCACGGGCTAGAAACACATGACTGCGGCTACTAATGTAAATTTCACGCACAATTTCATATCCATCAAACTGCATTCTTGGATGTAATCTTGGTGGTAAAGGCAGTTGAGTCACGTGCTGTTGGACTTCGTCTAATTGGTAATCAGGTACATGTTCAATACGCACTATTTGTATACTTAAGTTATCATCACTACCCTCAAGCAATGCTTGGTCAACTATTTGCTTCGCAGCAATATCTAAAGTTTCTGAATGGGCGATATGGTGAATGATCTGCTTATTGTTTAGAAACTCATACACCCCATCAGTGGTCAAAATAAAAATATCACCTTTTTCGATAGCTTGACTGTGATAATCAATTTCTAGTTGTTGCTCAATACCCAAAGCACGGGTTAAATAACTGACTTGTGAGGAGACTACGCGGCGGTGATCTGTGGTTAATTGTTGGAGTTGTCCACCTGATAATAGATAAATACGGGTGTCACCAGAGTGAAATACATGGGCCGTATTAGACTTCAGTACGAGTGCGCTAAAAGTGGTAATAAAGCCTTTATCTTTTTCAAATCGATAAGGGCTATTCTGAGTCTGAGCATAGAGCCAATAGTTAATGGATTTTATGACTTTTTGCACCGATGTTTTAACTGACCAAGAGTCAGAAGTGCAGTAGTAATCGTCTAAAAAACTTGAAATCGCCGTTTGGCTGGCTATTTGACTTACCTGGCTTGAGCTAATCCCATCAGCCATCGCAACCACAATACCCTTGGTACTAAGCTGTGGCTCTGTCGGAATTACCTTGCCGATGGCGTCCTGATTAATCGCTTTAACGCCTTTGGTACTTGCTTGCCCGATAACTACATTTAATGGACGGCTCATTGATGTTCCTCATTAACCGTTTCTAATAAAAAAGGCTCCAAATATATGATATTTGGAGCCCAGCACCTACCCATAACTATTTATTTGGATAGCTTGCGTTCTGGCGATGTTTTCACATGTGTATAATACAAGGGTAAACCAACCAGGCATAAACCACCCGCAAGATTCCCTAAAACAGTTGGGATTTCATTCCACACTAAGTAGTCATATACGGTGAAATCACCCCCCATTATCATGGAAAAAGGGAAAAGAAACATGTTAACAATTGAATGTTCAAAACCCATGAAGAAAAACAACATGACTGGCATCCACATGGCTGCCATTTTACTGCCTGCAGACGTTGATATCATTGCACCAACCACGCCCATAGAGACCATCCAGTTACATAACATGCCGCGAATAAAAATAGTAAACCAGCCACCTATACCATTTTCTTGATAGCCTAACGTGCGTGATTCACCAATAGCGCTAACCTTGGCAGCGATTGCGCCACCGTCGACAGAATAACCATAGGTTAAAACAAAAGACATAAAAAAAGCGGTGGTCATAGCACCGGCAAAATTGCCAACAAACACTAAGCCCCAATTTCGCATCATGCTACTAAAAGTCACACCGGGTCGCTTATTCAACAGGGCGAGGGGCACTAAAGTAAACACTCCGGTTAACAAGTCAAACTTCATCAAATACAACATGATAAAACCAACAGGGAAAAGCAGCGCTCCTACTAAGGGGCTCCCTGTTTTAACCCCTACAGTAATCGCAAAAACGGCCGCTAATCCTAAAATAGCCCCCGCCATAAACGCCCTTATCAAAGTGTCTTTAGTCGACATAAACACTTTAGATTCACCTGCGTCAACCATCTTAGTGACAAACTCACTGGGTTCAATATAAGCCATTGTTGTTCCTCTTTTATATTATTTTAAATTTTATTCTTGTATCAAAAAACTAATAAGGCACCAGAAGCCATCAATTATTGATTAATTACAAAATACAGATTTTAATCTACTCGATCACCAAGATTTATAAGGTAAAAATTTACCATTTAACGTTAAGATAACTCGGTCACCTTTTGGATCAACTTCCTTTTGAACATCCATAGTGAAATCAATAGCGCTCATAATGCCGTCACCAAATTTCTCCTGAATAACCTCCTTAAGCGTATCGCCGTATACCCCCACTACTTCGTATAAACGATAAATAAGAGGGTCTTGTGGAACGGCTTTATCCCATTCTTTTAGCGGGTATTCCGTCAGAACTGACATTGCCTCTGCAGGTAAACCTAAAAACGTTACCAGTTTCTCAGCTATCTCCGCTGGGCAACTATTCATACCTAAACAAGCGGAAGTGGTCCAAATAGTTGACATGCCAACTGCTTGTGCAATTTCTTCCCATGTTAATTTTCTTTCATTTTTTATGGTGAAAATGAGTTCGGTTACATCGATTTTTTTCATAATTCATTCCTCAAATAATCATTCTGGACAGCAATAGTGCAAAATATGATGACGCCATAATCTTTAATTGTGCAGACTTAGAATCGTTCAAGTTTTGTAATAATTAACTAGTACTCTTTTATTCCGCGTTAATTTATTGCTTTGGGTCTCGTTCAATTGCTAATAGCAAACCCCATAAGCAATATACTTATTGCGATAACTGTGCCAGAAGTTAATTTTAAATAAGTCACTGAATTTAATGGATTAAATATTAATTAAAAGAAAATGCTTCACCACGAATTATCGTTAATAACGAAAGTTCATTGTTTTTTCAACGACATTACGTTGTTTTTCCTAAAAATTAATTCGTTGAATCAGCACTTCTTTATTAAAATTATATTTCACCCTAGGTATAGAGACCTTTGTTGTCTTCAACGGATAATCACTGCAGACAAAACTTTGATAAATGATTTACCTTGACCGTTGGATTCGATAAACATTATTGTAAGTCACAGAGACACAATTCACTGTGCTCACCTCATTCTGTTTACATATTTTGAAACTTCACATATGACAGAGAATGTGACTAAAACAAATCTTGATGGATTGTTTTATGTTTGAAATAAGGACTTCTTAATATTATATTTTTTTATTCTG
This sequence comes from uncultured Paraglaciecola sp., assembly GCF_943787955.1. NCBI lineage: Bacteria > Pseudomonadati > Pseudomonadota > Gammaproteobacteria > Alteromonadales > Alteromonadaceae > Paraglaciecola > uncultured Paraglaciecola sp. The sequence continues at coordinate 46,530 of NZ_CALSOK010000003.1, read as the reverse complement.
GAAGCTAGTGTAGTAGGTTTTAAGCCCAAGATAGCAGCGGCACCATCTTCCCCATAAATTTTACCGTTGGCTTGTTTTAGCGCCATTTCAATACTTGAAACGCTTAACTTTATTTTTTGAGTCTCGTTTAAAATATCAACGGGTTGAACCTGGCTGACTGCTCTGGGAAAAGTAGTTGAAGACAAAAAGTCGAAATATAGCTTATTATCACTGGACAAAATAACCTGGCGCTCAATAATATTTTCTAGCTCTCTGATATTACCTGGCCAATGATAGGCTTTTAAATTTTCTAGTTGGGCAAGTGATACTTTGGGATGTACTTTATTGGCACGTTTGCAAATTTTATCAATAAAATGTTTGGTTAACATAGGTAGGTCTTCCAGTCGCTTTCTTAGAGGAGGTGATTCAACTGGAAATACATTGAGTCGGAAATACAAGTCTTCACGAAACGCACCTTTTTCCACCAATGATTTGAGATCTTGATTGGTTGCGGCGATAACTCGCACATCCACACTGCATGTTTTTGAGTCGCCTACACGCTCAAATTGCTGTTCTTGTAATACTCGCAACAGTTTACTCTGCAGTTGCAATGGTATTTCACCTACCTCATCTAAAAATATTGTGGCACCATCAGCTAACTCAAAGCGCCCGGCACGATCTGAAACAGCACCAGAGAACGCACCTCTTACATGGCCAAAAAACTCACTTTCGAATAGTTCTACGGGGATCGCCGCACAGTTTACACGGATTAGTGGGCGGGCTTTGCGAGCACTGATTTCGTGTATTGCTCTGGCGATCAATTCTTTACCCGTGCCAGATTCACCGATGATAAGAACGTTTGCGTCGGTTGGAGCAACGAGTTCGATTTGACGCACCATGTGCTGAACAGCTTGACTTTGTCCAATAATTTGATGGTGGTTGAAATCCGCATTGATCTCTTCTTGCAGGTAGGCGTTTTCTAACTCCAGGCGATGTTTTAAAGTATCAATTTCATTAATTGCATTGAGTAGTTTCTTTTCGGTTTTCTTACGTTCAGTAATATCACGGAAAATGACCACTGCGCCGACAAGATTGCCGTTATCGGTAACCGGAGTGCTAGTGTACTCAACCGGAATTGCTATACCTGATTTACTCCAAAATACCTCATCATCTATGCTGTGCACCGATCCGTCATGAAATGCAGCATAGATGGGGCAGTCACTTGGATGATAGTGGCTACCATCTTCATGAGTATGGTGGATCATGTCGTGAATGTCTCGCCCTACAAGTTCGCTTTTGCTCCAGCCTAGCATTTTCTCTGCCGCAGGGTTAACAAAGGTACTGCAGCCGCTTGCGTCTACCCCATAAATACCGTCGCCGACGGCTGATAATAGTAACTGATTTTGCCGCTCAATTTCTTCGAATACCGTTTCTACCCGGCTCCAATGCAAAAAACCAGCGTGGTGATGTCGATCGGCCGACGCTTTATGGCGCAGCCTGAATAAGTCTATGCCGTCGCTGCAACTAAATATCAGGAAGGTGTTACCGTTTTGCTCGATTGTCGACACAGTGGTTTCAAGAGGGGCCGAGCCCCCCGGTGCAGAAAAGACCAAATCTTCGCTCCATGCCCACTGATGGTGCAATGCATCGCTACTTAGGGTGTACAACTCTGACAAACATTCTGCAAAGAGGCTGGTAACCGTAATTGTATTTTCTTTCAGATCCCCCAGTAAGAAAAGCTGCCGAGCCTTAATATTTGCAGCCAGTACTCTGTTTTCTAATGGGTCGACAAGCAGTTGTGCCTGAGGGGCGTGTTCAAAAGCATCGTGTTGCAACATAGCTCTGCCTATTTTCAAACCTATTTTTGTTGAAGAGCATTATTCAATTAACAAGCCAACAACGAGTTTTCGTCTTATTTTGCGCGAACTTTCGTTGCACAACGAAAGTTCGCGTCTTGATTGCACTCCGTGAAATAATTTAAAGTTGTTTAAAAACATATAGTTAATTTTTTTATTCGAAGTGGCACAGCTTTCGCTATAAGAATAATGAGATACAGGGTAAATATTTTTGTTAGCCATTATTGCTTTCATTTTAAGTTCACTTGGAGTTTGTTATTAGCGAGTGCACTTTATTTAACTATTGGTGCACTACATTCGAGCAAGCAAAAAAATGGTAAGTAGAAGCTTAGGCAAACCTAGTAAAAATAAACTCAGTATTTTTTATATCGATTACTCGCATTACGCCAACATAATAGGCAGTTGCGGTGATCAAGATCTTATTAAGGGAATGACATCATGCATAACAAACCCCCTTTTCCTCCTTTTACCTTGGAAACAGCTTTGCTCAAGGTACAAGCGGCAGAAGATGCCTGGAATAGTAAAGATCCAGAACGTGTGTCACTGGCCTATACACAGGATTGTATATGGCGTAATCGTGATGAAATGTTTAGTGGCACAAAATCAATAAAGGCATTTTTGGTGAGGAAGTGGCAACAAGAAAATGGTTATTACTTAAAGAAAACATTGTGGTGTTTTGCGGATAACCGTATCGCTGTATGTTTTGAGTACGAGTGGCATGATTTATTTGGTCAATGGTATCGGTCTTATGGCAACGAGAACTGGGAGTTTGCACAGAATGGCTTAATGAAAAGCCGACAGGCCAGCATTAATGACGTTCCAATTAAGAACAGTGAGCGCAAGTTTGTTGGAGATGAATAGTCTTACAACATTTTGGTGCTTAAATTAAAACTAAAGAGAAAACTATGAAAACAACTAAAAATAAAACCCTAAGTATGGCTTTAGCAACGGCACTCATAGGCAGTGTCAGTAGTCAATATGCGTTTGCAGAAAGCTTTACTGAAGCCTTAACCAAAGGCACTGCTAGCGCAGATTTTCGTTTGCGTTATGAAAATGTTGAGCAAGATAACGCGGCACAAGACGCCAGTGCCTTAACCTTGCGTACACGACTGGGATATACTTCTGGGTCGTTTAAGGGGTTCTCCGCTATGGTAGAAATGGAAGACAACCGGATTGTGCTAGGCCAAGGCGACTATACAGTTGGGCCTGTGGGCTATAATTCAGGGATTTATTCTGTGATTGCTGATCCGGAGTTTACTGAATTGGAGCAAGCTTTTATTCAGTATAAGGGGGACGGGTTTTCTGCCAAGCTGGGTCGCCAGGTGATCACCATGGACAATCATCGATTTGTTGGACATGTAGGTTGGCGTCAGGACAGACAAACCTTTGATGGTTTGAGCACGCAATTTTCACCCCTTAAAGATTTGACGGTGAAATATGCCTACATCACTCAGCGTAATCGTATTTTTGCCGAAGCGGCAGATGTGGATGCAAAAGACCATTTATTTAATGCGTCTTACAAGACGTCTATTGGCATACTGACAGGTTACGGTTATTTACTGGAAGTCGATAATAATACGGACAACGCCTTGGATACCTATGGTATTCGCTTTACCGGCAGTACCCAAGCGGGTGACACAAAATTATTGTATTCGGCAGAATTTGCCAGTCAAAGCAGTGAAAGTGTAAGCAGTAATTTTGATGCTGACTATTTGATGCTTGAAGCTGGGGCCGTGTTTAAGGGGGTAACCGCTAAGGTGGGTTATGAAGAGTTGGGCTCAGATAATGGCGCTTATGGATTTTCTACCCCTCTGGCTACTTTGCATAAGTTTAATGGCTGGGCGGATCAATTTTTAGGCACACCTGCTCAAGGTTTGGTAGACACCAGCGTTACCTTGGCTGGCAAATTAGCGGGCGGCGGCTGGACGGTGGTTTACCATGATTTCGAAGCGGATGAGGCCAGTGAAAGTGTTGACGATCTGGGCAGTGAAATTGATATTTCTTATGCACGTAAATATGGAAAACACTATTCAGCTGGGATTAAATATGCTGCTTATTCAGGCGAGAGTGGCCGGGTAGATGCCGATAAGTTATGGCTATGGGTGGGTGCTAAATTCTAGTGGTTTTTAATCCTTAACACAGAGTCAAAAAAATGTGATAAAAACTCAAGGATGAGTTGATATTTTAAAGTCCTCACTAAGTCCTCAATTAGTTACTCTCCCATATTCTAAAAAACGTAAGACTTCAAAAATCATACACGTCTTCAATATTTTAATATTTACATAGATATATGGACGCTGACTATATGATGTCATAAGCACCTATTCTAATTTTCTGGCTATGACTCGTGCCTATTAAGTATAGCCTGCCAGTATTTACAGTTGTTAGCTGCAATATGTTTGCATGATTAATAGTTGTTTACACCTAGTCACTAAATCGCTCATAGACACCATGTTGTATGTTAGACGCTTTATGTGGATAGGGTTAGCAATGACCAAAGATAAATTTTTTTTCGCACAGTCCACGCTCAAAGGCATTTCTTGCTGCCCATTTGCCTAAATGATAATGCATTTAGGTTGATGTTTTTATGGCCTCATTAATATATTTTTCATCATTCGACACAGAGACATAAATATTCAATGGACGAAAACGTATATCGAGTTGGAATTTACCGGTATTCACATCGACATTAATGCTTTGATTCATTTTAGTCTTCATAATAAGCTCACTTGGATTGTCATGCTCCACAAGCTCAAGCTTATTACAGTTTTATCACTTAGTATTTCGGCATCCGTCTATGCAGGTATTCTTACATTATCCAGTCACAATATCACCCAAGGTGAGTTTATGGCTAAAATACAGGAATTTAAGGGTTTTGGTTGTTCAGGTGGTGATGTGTCGCCACATCTTAAGTTCACTAATGCGCCCCAATGCAAAAAAGTGTTGCTATTACAGCTTATGACCCAGATGCTCCTACTGGAAGTGGTTGGTGGCATTGGCAAATCGTGAATATACCAAAAAATGTAACAGAGATAGCAACGGGTGCAGGTAGTGCGAATACAGACCTTACTGTGCAAGGTAGTCAGCAGATAAATAATGATTATGGTAATCGAGCCTTTGGTGGCGCTTGCCCTCCTCAAGGACATGGTGTAAATAACTACCGTTTTACCGTACATGCGCTATCAGTAGAAAAACTAGAATTGCCAGATGATGCTTCGGGTGCATTAGCGGGATACTTGATAAATGCAAACTCAATAGAATCCAGTAAAATTGAAGCGTTGTACAAGCGAGACTAGCCTAATTGTTTGCTTACACTTTAAATAACAGCTGGCATAACTTTGCTACTATAACCATGTGTTACTTGCGCCTAACAAAACATTAGGCGTTTTATTATTAATGGAAATTTTGATAGTTTGGAGGATTTATGGTTATTTTAGTGTTACTTGCTTCAATATGGGCATTTCTTATGCTTCGTTCGTGTATTGCAGAGTATCAGTATTATCAATCAGTAAAAACTCTTGAACCTGAAATTTGGGCAAAGTTAGGTTCTCCTAAATATTTAAAGATCCCTATTGTATTTGTTTCTGCTAAAGGTTCAAAACTCTTAAGGGGTATATCAAACAGCAGCGTTTATGAACGTGCAAGTAAGCATAGGCAAGCTGGTAAACAATTTTTAGTGTATGTAATATTGGTGTTACTAACGAGTATTGTTTATTTTAAAATCGCTTAATAAACAATAATAGTTCGCCAGCTTTTCCTCGACTTCATGCTGACACCCTTTGGCTGTTTCTGTAATCTGTTTCTATACCCATCCATTACTGCCTGTGTTCACCGCATCGGTAGCATCGGTTTGTTATGTTTTAGCTATATAAGAAGCCGTAATCTCTTGAAATCTAATACCGAAGAGCCAATAAACCGGGTCTTTACTATCGATTCACTAAGCTGAGATATGATGAATGATTTTTTCTCAGATACATCTTATCTGGAGGGGGGAACAGTGACTTGAAATTAGGATGCGTTTATTGGGAGTATTTAAGGCTCGTACTTTGCGATCTTGGCCTCGCTGTTTGTATATTCAATAAGTCAGCACTCGAAATAAATTAAACGCACTCTATATCATTTAATATTGGTTATAGCGGTAGATGAATTGTGTATCTCAGGGGCTATTAATGAATAACCTTCATTCACCATATATTAAACAACACATTTAAATTCAACTGCAGTTCTTGAGCGCTAATTATATTTTGACTACAATAATGTACTTTTTATTTAATTCAGGTCATCAACATGAACGACACTTCATCACTACCCGCTTTACCGGATCGCCTTTCGAGTAACACCCGAAGCCCACATCATGTGGCAGAAATTTTTGAACATAATATTGGCATTCTGCTGAATGGAAAAGAGCGTACCAATGTTGAGGAATATTGTATCAGTGAAGGATGGGTGAAAATTCCTTCTCCTAAAGCCTTAGACCGTCGGGGACAACCGCTTCTCATCACTCTAAAAGGAGCGGTTGAAGCGTTTTATAGTTGAGTCGTTTTGCTCTGTGATTGTTAGACGGGCATATAATAAAAAAAGCATTGAGCCCTAAGAAAAACAGCGGTCTATTGATTAAAGTGTACCGCTGTTTTTAGCCTACTATATTAAGCTTGTTATTTATGCGGTTTTATTTCAAGCAGTCAATTTGGTGTCTATAGAAAAACAGGTGCATTTATTACGATAACATTTCAAAATGAAAAGATTTAGTTGGAGTGAAAACTGTTCGAACAAGGCGATTGTTAGCAGACCTAAGGTTTGAGTCAAAAATAGCCACATCAGTGTTTGGTGGAAAGATTAAGTCGCTTCGACCACGTTTTTAGTCTCACTGGGTAACTTACTTTCTGGCTAACTCTCTTTGTAATATTGCTAGCAATTATTATTATTATAATTTTTAAGGACCAGTGCAATGAATAAGCAAATTTTAATAGTTGTCGTGAGTTTACATTTTTTGATGGGATGTTCTGCAACGCCACCTAAATTAGGGATAATGGACCGTCAATTAATACCATGCCCTAACAAGCCAAATTGTGTGAGTAGTCAAGCAACAAATAAAAAGCATTATATACAGCCCATTCACTTCACTGGAACACCTCAAGATGCAAAAAATAAACTGTTACAAATTTTAAACACTTTGGAACGAACAAAAATCATTGTCGTGCGGGAAAATTATATCCGTATAGAATTTACCTCTAAAATATTCCAATTTATTGATGATGCAGAGTTTTATTTTCCAGCAACCAATACCGAGCACAGCATTATACATTTCAGGTCAGCATCACGTATCGGATATTCAGATCTCGGAGCTAACAAAAAACGAATTGAACAGATTAGAGACACATTTACAGGGTATTAATCGTGATAAAAAGACGATGAAAAGTGGATCAACTGATTAAACCTTGGTAGGCCATTTCGGTTTTCTTGAGGTTTCCAATTTCCTACTATTCAGATGATTACGTCTTAGTCAGCCTATCAAAAAAGTGTTTTAGTGGGCTTATTAAAAACCTTTTTGTGAGTATTTTTAATATTAACAACACTGCGTTCATCAACCTCTTAATACTCGAATCGATTAACAAAATGGCAAATACTTTTTCAATTCTTCAACTGGGAGTTTAGTCGAAAATTTCTCTCCAACTGGCGCCATAATAAATCCAAAATTGAAGTGACAATCACACTTAGAAGATGCATAAAGCCAAAAATAGCCTCATTATCAACCCATTTTTTTGTGCTTATATAACCATTTATTACTTATCCAAATACAACTTGTCGTAAAAGGTATAGACCCACTCTGGTTTATAGATAATTAATAAGGTGATCGTCATACCATTAAACATTGCTTCAGGAAATAACATTAATGTGCTGATCATTAAGTAATTGTCTTCAATAATGTGCCAGCTATATAAGCCATCAAGATAAAAGTAACCACTTAATGCCAACATCTTTAGCGCGATGGTTAATGCACCTGGGATAAAAGCACAAAGAAAAATATAGGTGAAAATATGCCGAGGTAATTTATGAAAGGTCAGACTATAAATCCCGTATTGTAAGCGAAATGGGGGCAAGTATACCCACCAGAAAGTTTACGCCTAACATGTCGATACTTTCTTTACCGAATATTGTCACACCCAAAAGAGCTATGCTGGCGCTAAAAATAGCCCAGCGAAAGCCTAGTAATAAGGTTAGGGCGGACAGCCATAAAAAGTGCACATTTAGCCCATCGTATATGCCAGTTCGAAACATCCACAATATAAATACACAGGCAGCACTACCAAACACTAAGTGCTGGCATTTTTTGTCTAATACTAATTGAGAAAATATCAGTTTTTTACTAACAAAAAAGCATATGAGTAAGCTGAGTAATCCAGTCACTGTTTGGATGTCAGTAAAGTATGAGATGTGTTCCATCGTTAATTACTCAATGTCTATTTATTGCGGTGTTATTTAAAGACCGACCAAATAGGTGCATGATCAGAGGGTTTATCGATACTTCTCAACTCATAATCCACATCGGCTTCTTTTAACATTGAGTGTAATTTTGCAGTGGCTAAAATTAAATCTATGCGCAGGCCACGGTTGTCATTAAAACCTTTTGAACGATAGTCAAACCAGCTGTATTTCTCTGACTCTTGTGGATACATATCACGAAAACCATCGGTAAAACCCCAGTCAATGAGTGTATTCAACCATTCACGCTCTTCGGGTAAAAAGCTACATTTTTTGGTTTGTAACCAACGTTTACGGTTGGGCTCACCAATACCGATATCCAAATCAGTATGAGAAACATTCACATCACCCATCACAATGACATTTTCTTCAGGGGTATGATATTCGTTTAAATAACCCATTAGGTCTTGGTAATATTTTCGCTTAGCAGGGTATTTGGTTTCGTGGGTTTGATTTTCACCTTGTGGAAAATAACCGTTTAACACTCGCACTGTTTCGCCATTATCCATAGGGTAACTGACCATTATCATTCGGCGTTGGGCTTCGTCGTCATCACTTGGAAAGCCGTATTGCACTTCAAGCGCAGGTTTTTTACACATCATCGCCACACCATAGTGACCTTTTTGACCATGAAAATAGACGTGATAGCCCATGGCTTCAACATCGGCAACGGGGAATTGGTCGTTATGTACTTTGATTTCTTGAAGGCCAATAATATCTGGTTGATGTTTATTAATTAATGCTTGTAATTGATGTAAACGAGCGCGTATGCCATTAATGTTAAAAGAAACGATTTTCATTGATATGGTCCAAAGGAAAAAAAGCTCAGCAACACATGTTGCCACTGCTATCATGGTAACAAGAACTTTTACATAGCTAAACCTTCATTTAGCTAAATCTCTTTGGAATATGCCTTTGGCGTTTATGAGGTGGACGTTGATAATTTTTTCTATCGATTTTGGGTAAGGTTATGTCTAGATGTTTTACAGAATGATAATTAACTTGCCTCAACAAATGATCAATGCAATTGAGCCTAGCCGCTTTTTTGTCGTCAGCATCGACTACAAACCAAGGACTTTCATCGGTATCGGTGTGTGCAAACATATCGTCTTTGGCTTGTGAGTATTCAACCCATTGACTTCGAGACGCGAGGTCCATATCAGAAAATTTCCAGCGTTTTATTGGGTCAGTCAATCGTCTAGTAAACCGTTTTTCTTGTTCTTCGTCAGATACTGAAAACCAATACTTGATCAGAATGATACCTGATTTCATTAAGGTATCTTCAAACGCTGGGCAGGTACTCAAAAAGTCTTGGCACTCTTGCTCGGTACAAAAGCCCATAACTTTTTCAACTCCTGCCCGGTTGTACCAACTGCGATCAAACAATACGACTTCTCCAGCTGCAGGAAGGTGTGCAACGTACCGTTGAAAATACCACTGGGTGGTTTCTCTTTCGGTAGGTTTAGTTAAAGCAACAATGCGCACCACTCTTGGGTTCAGCTTAGCGGTGATGGTTTTGATAGCACCACCTTTACCCGCTGCATCTCTGCCTTCAAACAGCACCACAATTTTTTGGCCTGTTTGTTTCGTCCATTCTTGTAATTTTGCGAGTTCAATTTGTAGCGGTACTAAGTGTTTTTCATAATTAGATTTATTCATTTACTCGACAAATATATTGTAAAAAATTTTTTTAAAATTGAAGACTTTGATAGACTAAAATCATCATTCTTCGCATCAAGAAACATCTTTATTTATGCTGTATCTGGTTCAGTCAAACAAAATGGAATGCTTAGCGGATAGTTTAATCAGTTGTTTGCAAGAAACTGCAGGGCAGGGTGTTTCTGTATTTGATCCAGATCAAATATTGGTGCAAAGCCCAGGAATGTCGCAGTGGTTAAAAATCCAAATCGCTGAAAAACTGGGTATTGCGGCGAATATCGACTTTCCACTGCCATCAAGTTTTATTTGGCAGTTGTACCAACAACATATCCAACACTTACCTGAACAATCAGCCTTCACCAAGCCCAATATGACATGGAAACTGATGTCAATATTACCCACTCTGCTTGAGAAACCTGAGTTTGCAGCGATAGAACAATACTTATCTGACTCACAGCCCCTTAAGTTGTATCAATTAGCAGGTAAAATTGCGGATGTGTATGACCAATATTTGGTGTATCGACCCGATTGGATCATACATTGGGAAGCTGGCCATAATGACCTTCCTGATACGAATGATTTAAGCATTTGTGAGTCTCATCCATGGCAGTCCATCTTATGGCGGGCTTTGGTAGCTTATAGCAAAGATTTGGGTGAGTCATCTTTTCATAGAGCCAATTTACATCACACTTTGCTTGAAGCCTTACATAATACAGTTAATCAAAAAAGCACGAGTGAAGCAGAAAAACCTCTTATGGTTTTCGGGATATCAGCCATGCCGATGCAGCAACTAGAAGTACTCAGTGCTTTGGCTGAAACACGAGATGTGCTGATATTTTGGTTTAATCCTAGTCAGCATTATTGGGGGGATATAGTTGATAAAAAAAACCAGGCTAAAGCCCAACTTAAAGCGATAGATAATTCAGAGCTGGCAGGTGTCGAGTTTTTAGATGTCGGCAATCCACTGTTGGCTTCATGGGGCAAGTTAGGTCGAGATTACCAAGATATGTTGCTGAGCTTTGAGTTGCAGCAACAAGACTATTTTGTTGATATCCAGCCTGAGTGTCTGCTGCAACATATTCAATCTGATGTGAACCATTTACAATTTAGAGCGACAGCAGATGAACTAAGTGCCAGCGAATTGTTGTCCAATGGCAAGGGTTATCCTAAAGTAGAAATCGCTGCATCTGACCACTCTTTAAAAGTGCATGCATGTCATTCAAAAGTTCGTGAGTTAGAAATTCTGCATGACCAGTTACTCAAACGTTTTAATGACAACCCTGATTGGCATCCCGGTGATGTGATTGTGATGATGCCCGACGTTGCCAATTATGCACCTTTTATCGAAGGGGTGTTTGGTGCGGTAGAACATCATTTAGCTATTCCTTATGCCATATCTGATCGCAATGTAGGTCAGGTATCACCATTATTGAACAGCTTTTTACAGTTGATGAAATTGCATCAAAGCCGCTTAACGTTATCTGAAGTCTTGTCTTTGCTTGAAGTACCCGCGGTGCAGCGCAAATTTGCCATCGCCCCCCAAGAATTTGAATTATTACAACATTGGCTAACCGATGCGGGTGTGCGTTGGGGCTGGAATGAACACGACAAACAGCGCTGGGATCTACCGGCAGAAAAACAAAACACCTGGGTGTTTGGCTTACAACGATTGTTAGCCGGTTATGCGATGGCAAGCACCGAGTTGTACCAAGGTGATCAAGACTTAATTTCGGCTTATGCTGACATTGAAGGCCAGCAAGCTGTGGCTTTAGGTAAGTGTTATCAGTTTACTAGCGCACTATTAAAGGTATTGGCGTTTTGCCAAAATCAACAAAGCAATCAACAAAACAATCAACAAAACATACAGCAGAAAGTCGAGCAAGCCCTTGAATTGTTAGCTGAGCTGTATGATGCCGATGAAACCGAACAACCCGACATGCTTATCCTTCGAGAAACCCTCGAAAAAATGTTAGCCCATAGCCACCAATATACACAACATATTGATCAAGATGTGTTTGTCAGTGAGCTACAGCAAAACATTCAGGAAAATGGGGTAGGTCAGCGATTTTTAGCGGGTTATGTGAATTTTTGTACACTGATGCCAATGCGCAGTATTCCCTTTAAAATGGTGTGTTTGTTAGGCATGAACGATAGCGATTATCCAAGGCAAAGTGTGCCTATGGGGTTTGACTTAATGCGCTTGGCACCAGCAAAACGTGGTGACAGATCTCGACGGTTGGACGATAGATACCTATTTTTAGAAGCCTTATTGTCAGCCAGAGAATATTTATATTTTAGTTATCATGGCTTTAGTCAAAAAGACAATAGCCCTTTAGCACCGTCTATTTTGCTCAGTGAGTTGATGGAATATTGTCAACAAGGATTTTGTTTGTCGGGAGAGTTAGGCTTAGAAGTAGAAAAGACCGAGAAAAACTTGCTTGCCCACGTAACGCTTAAACATAAGTTGCAGCCTTTTCATCAAGCTTATTTTGAAGAAAAAAGTAATACTACAGCTGAAGTTAAAAGCGAGTCTTATTTAAGTTTTAACCAAAAACAGCAAGCTATTGCCGAGCAGTTGCAACAACCCTCAAAAGCGTTGATGTTTAACGCTGAGCCTTTGAATCAGTCCTTAGAACAATCTCCTCAACTTGAACTAGAGTCGATGATCGCGTTTTTCCAAAATCCTGCTAAAGCGTTTTTTATTCAGCGATGGCAAACCCGTTTTTATCCGTTAGGGCAACAAAGTAGTGATGAAGAGCCTTTCTCATTTGATGGTTTAGATAGATATAAATTAAACGAAAGATTAGTACAGTATTCTCTTACTACGAGCCTTAATGGCCCTTCTGAGTTGGTTATCAACGAAGAACGTGTAGAAAATGTAAAAAGTGTAAAGAGCGAAGAAAGTGAAGAAAAAGCTTCTTTAGCAAACCAAGAGATAGAACAACCCAATACTATCATTAGCTTATTAAACCAACTCAGAGCAGAAGGCAAGTTACCCGCAGGGCAAAGCGGAGAACTAGCGCTTAGACCTTTAGTGAAGCAAAGCACGCAATTAGCCGAACACATTAATGATCTCAATACATCGCTCATCCCAGCGCAAAGTGTTGATATTGAGTTGTTGGTTAATAATGTGGTTCTTGTCGGGCGTGTTGACAGCCTGTATGCACAAAACTTAATACTCTGGCGCGCTGGTAAACTCAGGGCTAAAGATCGAATTGCTTTGTATTTACAATGGTTATGTTTGTGCGCTGAGGCACCCAAGGCTGGACTCAATCAAGCATATTTTATCAGTACTGAAAAATTGTATTCACTACCTGTGATTGAGAAACAAACAGCCCTACAACAACTGGCTATTTGGCTTGAACATTGGCAACTAGGTGGCGATCAAATACTCCATTTTTACCCAGAAGCCGCTTGGCAATGGGTAACGAGTCAGGACATAAACAAAACCTTGAGCACATTTAAAGGCAATGACTTTGCCGCAGGCGAGGGCACCGAAGCCCACATTCAAAGAGTTTGCCCAGACTTAACCCTGCGTTTTGAACCTTTCAGCCAAATAGCAGAGGCGTTACTTTTACCTCTTGTTGAATTAGGTGATGCAAAATGAGCCTTACTCCAATTCTCGATGGTGCGCTTAATTCCAATGACATCGCCCCATCGGCTACCATGCAACCTTTAGATACGTTCACTTTTCCTTTGTCTGGTGCATCGTTGATTGAAGCCAGTGCTGGCACCGGTAAAACCTATACCATCGTTAATTTGTATATTCGTTTGTTACTTGGCCATGGCTGCGAGCCTCTGGGAGTCGAGCAAATATTAGTGGTGACCTTCACCAATGCCGCCACAGGAGAGTTAAAAGAGCGTATTCGCCAGCGTTTACGTAAAGCCTATTTAGACTTTTTTGCTAGGGTCAGTAAAGATGCTTTTATTCAGCAACTTATTTATCAAAGTGACAACGTTGAACTCGATTGCCAGCGTTTAGCCTTAGCCAGTAAACAAATGGATGAAGCCGCGGTGTATACCATTCACGGCTTTTGTCACAAAGCCCTCACCGAGCACGCTTTTGAAAGTGGTGCTATGTATGAGCAGAGTTTTATATTAGATGAAAGTGAATGGCTGAAATTAGCTGCTGAGGATTATTGGCGTAAACATGTGGTGACTTTGCCACAACACACCTTACAGCTATTGCTAAAACATTGGGCGACACCTGATGCCATGATCAAAGGTATTGGTCGCTTGCTTAGTCAGCATGCCACGCCTCATCATACAAAAGATATTGATTCGGCTATCAAAAGTGTTAATCAATATGCCCAGCAGGTAACCAAGCTCAAACGTTGGTGGTTATCAAATGACGTTAGCCTACAGCTTAGCAAGGCTAATCTGAATGGCCGAGCTAAATTGGGCAAGTTACCCACATTACAAGATATGCAGGCATTTTGTAAAAGTGACTTGTTACAAATAGATTTTGACAAAACGGGTTGGCAGCTGTTCTCCCCTGAACAAATAGCGAAGGCGGCTAAAAAAGGCAGTGAGGACGTATCCCATTTAGATTTTAGCCAGTTTGAACAATTACAAAGTATGCTTTTACGTTGCCAACAAAACTTAATCTTAGCGTTTAGCCAACACGCGATGTCGGTGGTGTCGGCTAATCTTAAATCTCACAAAGACATGTTACATTTGTTATCGCCTGATGACCTATTAACGGGTTTGCAGCGGGCTATAAGCCAACAAGCTGGCACAGATGACAATACTTTGGCTAATAGCATTCGCCAAAACTACCCTGCGGCATTGATTGATGAATTTCAAGATACCGACCCAGTACAATTCGAGGTATTCCAAGGCATTTACGGCGCTTCTCAACAAGAGCCTGATTTGGGGCCTAGTGACAAGAATAGTGATGAGAGTAGTTTTGATAATAATTCCAATCTGAGTATCGAAATTAAGCAAGTTGCTAGTTCCAATAACAGCTCAGGTACTTTTTTCAAAGATAGCTCAGGCACCATTTCCAAGGATAGCTCAAGGCTGTCAAAAGCCTGTTGGATCATGATTGGTGATCCTAAACAGGCTATTTATGCGTTTCGTGGCGCAGACATTTTTACCTATATAAAAGCCAAAGAGTGGGTGGATAATAAGCGGCATTTTACCCTAGCCACTAATTGGCGTTCAGCGCCCAAACTCGTCAATGGCATTAACCAATTATTTGAAAATAGCCGTAAAGGTTTTCTATTTGAACAAAGTATTCCTTTTTACCCCGTAAAAGCAGGGCAAGATTTTGAAGGGTTAACTGTGCAGGGTAAGGTAGTTGAAAGTTTGGACTTTCAACATTTATGCAGCAGCGAAAACTTACCTATTCCAGCCAGCGATGCGTCTAATCAGTTAGCTATTGCCACGGCCAATCAAATATCTCATTGGTTGCAGTTAGCCCAAACAGACCAAGCGCAGATCAAAAACCGGGCTATTACTGCTGGAGATTGCTGTGTTTTAGTGCGTAATCGTAATGAAGCGCAAGTGATTAAAAATGCCTTGTCAGCGGTGAATGTAGCCAGTGTGTTTTTGGCCCGTAAAAGTGTGTTTGCCACCCAGATTGCAGCCGACGTATTTAGATTACTCAAAGCCCTTAGCCAACCTACAGATGAAAGACTATTAAAAGCAGCCTTGATGAGTGAGTTGTTTACGTTTAACGCTCAGCATCTAGATACTTTATTTAACGATGAATCAAGCTGGCAAGATGTGTTAGAACAACGTTTTTACTGGCATCAAACCTGGCAAAAACAAGGTTTGATCCGCGCCATAAACCAAGTGTTGCAGCACTTTAATGTCGAACAAGGTTTGATTAAACATCTGCCCGATGGCTTAAGGCGCGTGACTGATTTACGCCATTTAACCGAGTTATTACAACAACAAAGTTTACAGTTGGTAGGCGAAGCACAGCTTATTCACTGGTTTGAAAGCTGTTTGTTAGAGCCCGATCACAACAGCGATAATCAACAGGTGCGTCTAGAAAGTGACGCCAATTTAGTACAGATTATTACCTTACATTCATCTAAGGGATTGGAATTCCCGTTAGTGTTCATCCCTTTCGCCAGCAGTTATAAAACAGCGCAACAAGCTCTGTATCACAATGATGAACAGCAGCTTGAAGTCGACTTTTTAATACAAGAACAAAATCTTCAAAAAGCAGATTTTGAGCGTTTGGCCGAAGATATCCGTTTGTTTTATGTGGCCGTCACCCGAGCCGTTTATTATTGCTCTATTGGTGTGTGGAACATTAGCTTAGGCAAAAGCAAAAAAGTATCAGGCTTTACCCAGTCAGCTTTAGGCTGTTTATTGTTGTCGGCTAAAGATGAGGCACAAGAAGATCCTGAACAAAGCATTACCGACCAACATATCGCAATACGTATTCAAGCCTTAGCGGCTAAATGCGATTTGTCTTATCGCACTTTTACCCAAGCTCAAATCGACCCCCCCCAAGAGTTTGCAACACAAAATAGTGACGCTAAACTGGTTCAGCTCAAAGCCTTGCAACTGAAAAAACCGGTTAACAGAGCATGGCGCTTAACCAGTTATTCAGCTATCAGTAGTCAGCAAGTGCATTTAGATATGCCAGCGCCGGGTCAAGATGAAGGTCAAGACCAATTGTTAAACCTATTGTTAAACCAAGTGCAGGATGAAGCGCTTACTGAGCCATCTCCTCTAAATTCTGAAATGCTGCAAAGCCCCTTTAGTTTTGAGCGAGGTGCCAACGCGGGTTCATTTTTACATGGTGTATTAGAAAATATTGATTTGCAGAAGCCAGAACAGTTAGCTGATGTGATAACCCAACAATCGACTTGGTTTGGCATTGGTGATGGATGGCATGATTGCCTAGAAAACTGGCTAACGGATGTATTGCTGTCACCCTTTAATGCTAGAGCTGCATCTGAAGCAGCTATGGACACACCCAGTATCAGTTTATCTCAGTTATCGGTTAAACAAGTCAAAGTGGAAATGGAGTTTCACATGCCTTTGCATGAAGTTAAGGTAGGCGACTTCAATCGCATCATCAATCAGTATTTTAAACACCATGCTCGCGACTATCAGTTTGAACAACTTAACGGCATGATCAAAGGTTTTATTGACTTAATGTTTGAATATGACGGCAAGTTTTATGTGGCTGATTATAAATCTAATCATTTAGGTGACAGTTATGACAACTATCACTATTTAGCTATGGAACAAGCGATGACAGGACACGATTATCACTTGCAAGCCATTCTTTATACTTTGGCATTGCATCGCTGGCTTAAACATAAACTGCCTAATTATGATTACAACACTCACGTAGGGGGGGCTTATTACTTATTTATACGTGGTATGAGCCAAGTAGTTCCGGGTAATGGTGTCTATTTTGTGTTGCCTGAAAAAGCGATGATCGAAGCATTAGACGATTTATTTTTAGGTAAACCATCATCAAAAACTCTCCAAGCCAATAAACAGCTCCAGTCCATCAAAGCACCTCAGCCCCAAAAAAAGCCGCAACAGCAACGACAGTTAGACTTATGGTAAGCCAGTTATGTTGATGCAAATTCAAAACAACCCAGCATTAAAAGACGGTCTTGAGCAACTGCTTAACATGACTAAAATCCGTGCTGTCGACCTGGCATTTGCAGATTTTGTTTACAGTGAAGAATCGGCCCTAGACACCTGGGATACCTCTGCTAGAGAATGCCTAACGATGTTGGCCGCTTTTGTGGGCGCCCAATCAGGTGAGCAACATAGCTGCATTGATTTAGAAAAACTAGGTCAACCATTTTTAGGTGTATACCGTTTTCCAGAATTAAACACGATGCTCAGTTATATTCAAAACGCAGGTACTTTCGTACGCTTATCTACAACAGGTGTTAACTTAGATGAACCAACAGCAAAACCCATTATCCTACAAGATGGCAAACTCTACTTGCAGCGATATTGGCAATATGAGTCGCAATTAGCCGCCATCATCAGAGAAAAAGCGACTAAAGTACTCGACTTGGATATAACGGCTGCAAAAGTTTTATTAAGTGATTTGTTTGATGAAGAACATAATCATGCAGAACAAGGGCAAACCCTAGATTGGCAGAAAATAGCGGTATGTATCGCTGCCAGCCAAACACTCAGTTTTATAACAGGTGGTCCCGGCACGGGTAAAACCACCACAGTCACAAAATTGTTGGCGTTATTACAAGGACTCGCTTCTAAAAAAAATAAAATTCTCAACATACAATTGGTCGCGCCAACAGGCAAAGCCGCCGCTAGACTCACAGAATCTATCAGCGCAGCAAAAATAAAATTATCCACTGCTTTACAAGCAAACCTACCGGAACAATGCCAAACCATTCATCGCTTATTAGGTGCTAAACCACGAAGCCCGTATTTCAGAGCTAACGCCAGTCACCCATTACATTTGGATGTACTGGTGCTTGATGAAGCATCAATGGTCGACTTACCACTTATGGCAAAGTTATTCGCAGCGCTACCTAAGCATGCTCAGATTATTTTGTTAGGCGATCAAGACCAACTCGCCTCAGTAGAAACAGGCAGTGTGTTATCTGATATTTGCGCTGCCACAGGCTTTCAAGGTGATAACCCCGAAAATGCTTTATTGATTTACAGCGATGCTATGCAGCAACACCTAACTAAGTTGATGTCTTTATCCACTTCAACGGCTATTCCCAATTTGGAAACCAACACTTCAATAACCAATCGAAGTGGTATGCGAGGTAGTGTTATTCAAGATAACGTGGTGAGGTTAGTTAAAAGCCACCGATTTAATGAGAATAGTGGCATTGGACAATTAGCCAAATACGTTAAAGCAGGGCAGTTTGTACAGAGCCTTAGTTTGTTAAATAGCGATCAATTCACAGACATAAGTTGGCATCAACCCTCTCAAACATCACCGCAAACCGTGGCTAATGAAATACTTAAAACGCTTATTACTCAGCTGTTGCCTATTTATCAACTATACACGCAAGCCATTCAACAAGGTGACTTACGCCAAGCGTTTAAATATTTACAGCAACAACAAGTGTTATGTGCACAAAAAAGTGGGTATTGGGGTGTTACGCAACTAAATGCTTTAATTGAGACCGAATTACATAAACAAGGAATGATTGATAACAGCAAAGATTTCTATATCGGCAGACCCGTTATGCTATCGAAAAATGATCACCAGCTTAAGTTATTTAATGGGGACATAGGCATAGTGATGTCAGATCCTAACAATTCAACTTTAACCAAAGTCTGGTTTGTCACACCAGAAGGCGAACTAAGAGGATTATTACCCAGCCGCTTACCAACTCTAGAAACACTATACGCCATGACCATCCACAAAAGTCAAGGCTCAGAATTCGAGTCGGTTTATTTATGTTTGCCGACGATTACACCCACTAATCAAGGCCGAGGCTTAAACCGAGAATTAATTTATACAGGCCTAACCCGAGCGAAAAAGTACTTTATGTTGTTTGCACAGCCTAAAGCCTTGAGTCTGAGTTTAGGGCAGCAATGTTTACGGGGAAGTGGACTGGCGGGGCGGTTGTTGGGGTGAGTTTTAGTCTGATTTTTTTATTAAGATGTTTCATTGGTCATGTGATGTTGTAAGCACTCTTTTAATGTTGGGTTCGAGTGAAGGTTCACAACCAGCAATGTTAGTTTATTAGGCAGGGGTTCCCATCAATGACGCTCACCCCATCGACTTATCGAATGCTGCCCCATCTTCTGGTTAACTGTTTTACAAAATATTAATTAACCAGCGTAGTGCCGCCATCCACTGGAATAATTTGACCAGTGATAAAAGCGCCAGCCTGACTGGCCAACATAATGGCAACACCTGCGATATCGCTTGGTTCACCCCAACGTTTCATTGGAATAGTTTGAAGTTCCTCATCAAACGCGGCTTGGTCGGAACTTAAAAAATCGGTCATCTTGGAGTAAAAACGACCTGGCGCGATGGCATTGACACGAATATGTGACGCTGCCAACTCAGTTGCTAAAACTCTTGTCACCTGGTGTATGGCTGATTTTGATACGGCATAACTAAAGGTATCCAAACCATTGCCTAAGATCCCAGCTATGGAACCTATATTGATAACAGTAGAGGTATGTTGTGCACTGGCATTTTTAGATAGCAGAGGCGTCAATGCTTGCGTTAAAAAAAACGGACTCTTAACATTGATGTCCATCACTTTGTCCCAGCCCTTTACAGGAAATTCACCAAAAGGAGCTCCCCAAGCTGTTCCAGCGTTGTTTACTAAAACATCTATATGATCTTCACGTTCGTTAATTTCCCGCACTAACTGACTTAACCCCTCACTAGTCGACGCATCGCCAGGCAAGGCAATACACTCACCAAATTTGCTTAGTTCTTCAGCTGCAGTAATACAGGCTTGTGCTTTACGACCTGTGATGTAAACACGTTTTGCTCCTGCTTCGAGAAAGCCTTGGGCCATAAAGGCACCTAAGCCACGATAACCACCGGTAATGACACAGGTTTTTTGTTGCATAGAAAATAGATTTTCAAACATTGAGTTCACTCCTTAAAGTATCTGATTAAGTTACCAAATAAATCACAGTGAAGAATATTTTTTAGAGTGATGATCAATAAATATGCGGGATCTAATTCTTTGAAAAAACATGACACCATCGACCCATAGTCAATAGGGTTAAATAACAACTAAGTATCTGATTAGATTCTAATAAATGTTTACGTAACTTGGTTCATCAGCAATCTTTGATTGATTATTACATCGTTTTGGTCAGTGTCAGCTTGATTGAGTGGCAGTAGGCTGTGCACAGATATCTAGTCGTGAATGAGGTAATCTTCTAGAAACTAATCTTGGAGTACCTGAAATCTTTCCATAAAAAACATGTGGGGGGTTGATTTAAACTGCGTATTGGGCAAAATTTCGAGATAAAAAATTTGAATAGAGATACTGGAGAAACCTTTTGGAATTACAGAATAAAATTATTGTTATCACGGGTGCTGGTAGCGGTATTGGTCGAGCTTTAGCTGTTCGTTTTCACGCCGAAGGTGCTAAGAAAATTGTTGCAGTCGATATAAACCTAAGTAATGCTCAAGACACAGCTAAGATGGTTGATGGTGTTGCTATGATGGCTGATGTGGCTAAAGAAGATGATATCTCCCGGGTGATCGAAGAAACCGAAGCCAACGTTGGCGCCATCGACCTTTTTTGTTCCAATGCTGGGGTGGCTATAGGTGAGAGCATCGATTCCTCAAATAGTGAATGGCAGGCGAGCTGGGATATTAATGTCATGTCACATGTCTATGCTGCCCGTCATTTATTGCCACTTATGCTAGCTAGGGGCGGCGGCTATTTTTTAAATACCTCATCTGCTGCTGGCTTACTCAACCAGATTGGTGGCGCTGCTTACGGTGTGACCAAACATGCTGCTGTCGGCTTTGGTGAGTGGTTGGCTATTCATCATAAGCATGAGGGTATTAAGGTTTCTATGCTGTGTCCCCAAGCAGTGCGCACTCCCATGACTGCTGTGGATAACGAAGCCATCGCGGCTGCAGCAAGTAATGGCATGATAGAGCCCGAAGAGCTTGCCAAATGTGTTGTCGAAGAACTGCGCAAAGAGAGTTTCTTGATTTTGCCTCACGCCATTGTGTTGGAATATATGCGCAACAAAACCACTAACTACGATCGTTGGATTGGCGGCATGAATAAATTAATGCGTCACATTATGGGGATCAGACAATAAAATAGACTTATGGAAAGTATAAAAGGGGTTTTGCAGTGAGGGCAATAGCAGAAGAAACCAACAATGGTCTAAAGCATTCTGGACTAGCATATCCATGCCTTTGCTCAATATTAAATTTAATAGAATCAATCAGAGAATAAAGGAATTAATATGAGTTTTTCATCCAAAGTATTAAGCATCGGAAAACAGGGGCAGGTCGGTATAGTCTGGTTAGATCGTGAAACCAAATACAATGCACTATCGACCGAATTGTGGTCGGCCATCCCTCACGCATTAGATGCACTGTGCGAAGACACTGAGATAGGTGCGATAATCCTCGCCGGTCGCGGCAAACACTTCTGCGCCGGTATCGACCTAGTAGAAGACGGCCTAAGTGAGCATAAAAATACTCCGGCTCGTTCAAAAGCTGAAGCCAATATTAAGCAGCTAGCCAACACTCAAAAGTTTCAGGCCGCCATTACAGCCATAGCTGACTGTGCGGTGCCAGTTGTCGCGGTAGTGCAGGGGTTTTGTCTTGGTGCTGGTGTCGATTTGATTACAGCATGCGATATCCGCATAGCCAGTGCATGTTCAGTCTTTAGTGTACGTGAAACACGGCTGGGTCTAGTTGCCGATGTGGGCACCTTGCAGCGCCTACCTAAAATTCTTAATGCAGGTCATGTTGCTGAGCTTGTCTACACAGGTAAAGATATCAAAGCCGACCGCGCTGAGAAGATTGGTTTGGTCAACGATGTTTACGAATCAGCTGAAGCCACGATGGCAGCGGGTATGGCGCTGGCCAATGATATTGCCACTAATTCGCCGATGGCGGTGCGCGGTACCAAGTTTATCTTGCGTCAGTCACAGAACATGACTGACGAGCAGAGCTTAATGATCAATGGTATGTTTACTCTGATGACAAGTTTGCAGTCAAATGATTTGCAAGAGGGAATAAAGGCATTTTCGGAACGAAGAGCGCCGAAATTCACAGGTAGCTAATCAGTCTTCAGGGTGGCAGTTGTGATATCTGTCACTGTGAGTCATTTTGTCAATTTTAAAAATACCCAGATTGAATATACTCGTCGCCTAAATCATTGACAGTAGTGACATCAACGAAAAATTTCCCTGTGAATTTTTTAATTTACAAAACAGGGATAGCGCTATTTTCAAAGTGTAGTGACTTAGGTAAAACAAAATTAACAAACGTAATCAAAAGATGTCAGTTAATTAATGGTGTTTACACTTTTATGCCTTTTCATGTGTTGACCAAGAGCATTTAACAACACGCATTGTTATTTTACATCTGTTAATAAGTTTATTTGATTAAGTTTTTCGTCAACTGCAGGCTCAATATTATGGCGTTATGTATCTCCATCAAATATTAAGGACAGAATTATGAGTCTATCTACAATCACTTTTTTGAACGCTTTGAGGCAGACATCCTATCCGGTAAGAAGACTATTACAATTCGAGATGCTTCGGAAAAAGATTATGCAGTAAATAGTATTGTGCAAGTCTCTACTTATGAAAATAATCGTTGGTTTTGTGCATTAAAAATAAAAAATGTAATCGCAATTGACTTTAATCAGCTTTCAGATTTTCATGCAAAACAAGAGAACATGACACTTTTAGAGCTAAAGGGTGTGATCCATAAAATTTACCCAAATGTACAAAGTTTTCATGTGACTTCATATGAAATGGTTGATTAGTCAGTTGCATCATTCAACACATGACAGATTAGTGAGCCAATAATATTAACAAGATACCCGTTCTTATATTTATTAATATCTTCGAATATTTGATTGGATTATTATAGATGCCTTTATCATGTGTTAAAACTTACACAACATTAAGATACGTTCGGTTCGCTTTTGCTAGCCCTAGTTGTATGATGTCTAATGATGTTCAAAGAGAGTCCCATTTATGGTGATATTTCTGACAGTTAATTATAGGATTTTATAAAAAAGCTGGAAGCAACAAAAGCTAGCTAGGCAAAAAGCTGACAATTGTCTACAACGTTACAAGTTAAATAATAAAGAACTTAACAATAATGACATTGTAAATATTTGGTTGAATTACAATGAGTATCAGTTTCAAAGAGTATCTACACAATTTTTTCACTTACCAATCGAAGAAGAGAATTTATGTTTACAGGAATAGTTCAATCTATAGCTAAGATTGTTGATGTCACAGATAAAAATGGTATTAGAACGTTTGTTATCGATTTTAATCAAGGGTTTTGCACTGACTTAGAAATCGGCGCTAGTGTGGCTGTAGATGGTGTGTGCTTGACTGTTACAGAACTTGTGTCTGATATTAGGGTTAAGTTTGATGTTATGTTGCAAAGTCTTTTGATCACCACCTTAAGTGAGTATGAAAATGGGACTTTCGTCAATGTAGAAAGAGCAGCCAAAGATGGTGCAGAAATTGGAGGTCACCCTCTATCAGGTCATGTTGATTTTAAAGTGCCAATTATTAATGTTAATCAAATCGAAGACAATTATTGTATTCGTTTAGGGTTATCGAAAGAATGGAAACGTTATGTTTTCCCTAAAGGTTATATCGCTTTAAATGGTGCAAGTTTGACAATTTCAGAGGTAAACAAAAAAGAGGAATGGTTTGAAGTGTGGCTGATACCAGAGACTCGGAGAATGACAGTTTTCGAGGCTAAGATTGCAGGCGATCACATTAATGTTGAAATTGAACGTGGTACTCAAGTTATTGTGGATACTGTGCGAGATACGCTTCAAGAAAGTCTCGGCCCCTTGCTACCACTTTTTGAAAAACTACTTTTAGAGCAGGGTGTTGATATTGATTCGTTGGGGCGTGATGTAACCTAACATATCAACCAAAACAAAGAATACAAAGCTGTTGAGTCAACATTGCCTTTCTTGAAAAATAGACTCACTCACCAAGAAAAGTCAGTAAAAGATGAGAGCCTAAACCGAAATTTGATATTTTTTGGTCTAGGTTTTTATTGTTGTCTTTTACTGGTCACTCTGGGTACTCCTAATTAACTAATACCACTTAAAAAAAGGATTAGTTAAATTTTAGATGTTTCATCGCGCCGTCTAAAAAACCGCATAAAAAATATCTTAATCAATCCAAGGAACGTTTATCTATGACATTTGGCTCTTTAGGCTTGTGTGATGAGTTGTTGCACACTGTTGTAGAACAGGGTTATACAACGCCATCACCGATACAAATACAAGCTATTCCGGCGGTACTTAGTCAACGTGATGTTATGGCGGTGGCGCATACAGGAACCGGGAAAACGGCGAGCTTTACGTTGCCCTTGCTGCAGCTATTAGCTGCTGAGTATAGCCAGAACGACATTATCCAGAGCAGTCCTAGCCAACAGTCACAACGCGTGCGTGCCTTAATTATTACACCAACCCGTGAGCTAGCAGTTCAAGTTGCATTGAGCGTTCAAAACTATAGCAGACATATGAATATTCGCTCTGCTGCCGTGTTTGGTGGGGTCAGGATTGAACCGCAGTTAACACAGCTACAGGCTGGTTTAGATGTGTTGGTTGCAACGCCTGGCCGTTTGGTCGATCTTTGTAATCAACAGGCGGTTAATTTTGAGCAGCTTGAAATATTGGTGCTCGATGAGGCTGACCGCATGCTTGATTTGGGATTTATCGACGATATCCGTCATATTCAAACGCTGCTGCCTAACAATCCACAAACTTTGATGTTTTCAGCGACATTTTCTAAAGAAATTAAGTCCCTTGCTAAAGGCATGCTTAATAATCCAATTTTAATTGAAGTGGCTGCCCTGAAAAGCACTGTCGATAGGATTAAGCAGAAATTACATCCTGTAGAAAAAGGGCGTAAGTCTGAGGTGTTGATCCACCTGATTAAAAAGAATAATTGGCGTCAAGTGCTGGTTTTTAGTCGAACCAAGCAAGGTGCCGATAATTTGGTAATACAACTTGAAAAGGCCGGTGTTAATGCCGCATCAATCCATGCAAATCGAACTCAACACGCTCGCACGCTTGCTTTAGAGAGTTTTAAAAACGGTAATGTTGTGGTGTTGGTAGCCACTGATATTGCCTCTCGGGGCATTGATGTTAATCAACTGCCTTGTGTGGTTAACTTTGATTTGCCTTATGTGCCAGAAGACTATGTACATCGTATTGGTCGTACCGGTCGCGCTGGTACTTCTGGTTTAGCCATATCATTGTTCAGTGAGGATGAATCTAAACAATTACAGTCTATTGAACGCCTCATTGGACGTAAGCTTGAGCGAGAATAATTCCTGGTTTTGCGCCCATCAATAGAGCTCCAACAGACACTTCGGATGATGATGAGTATGGTAACTTTGAGGCAGATGCTAAGCCACGAGGCCGAGGTCAATCTAAGAGGCGAGGGAGCCGAAGAGGTAAGTAACTCATCTGAATTGGTCACTAGCTTGTTATGTTAGAAGACGATTTATTTGCTACTGCCGCAATGAAATTAGACAATAGCGAATTAACATAACAGCGTGCACTCAAATAATGTCAGATATAACAAAATGCATTTATGGAAAATAACTATACACCCGGGAAACACCTGCTTGTAGATTTATACCAAGCAACCTACCTAAATGACAAGGCTGTCATTGAAAAAGCGTTGCTAGAAGCGGCCGATGCTTGCGACGCGACGGTATTGCAAAAGAACTTCTACAGTTTTGGAGGGGGACAGGGAATAACCGGTATGTTATTACTTGCTGAGTCTCACATCAGTATTCATACTTGGCCTGAAAGTCATTTTGCTGCCATAGATATATTTATGTGTGGTAACTGCGACCCGACTCTGGCCATAGCGCCCATTAAGAAATATTTATGTCCGAAAACTATCGACGTGCGTGAGTTTGATAGAGGCACTTCATTAAACAACAAACCATCATCAACAGAAAAGTTTATTTGATATGTCGAATGATCAAACAGACTTGCCTGAAAACCAATTGCAGCAGAAACAATCCGCTACTCTGATTTATGCCGCATTTATCGCTGGTTTATGCTCGATTATTTATGAACTACTGATTGCTACCACTGTGTCCTATTTTATGGGCGACAGTGTGAAGTTTTTCTCACTTACCATTGGGCTTTATATGGCCGCAATGGGTCTTGGTTCCTATACATCCAAATTCATTACGGACAAACTATTACAACGCTTTGTCATTGCCGAAATTCTACTTGGGCTTATCGGTGGTATCAGTATTCCATTATTATATTTTACTTACACTACGACCTCATTATTCTACCCAACCTATGTATTACTGACGTTGTGTATAGGTTTTCTAATTGGCTTGGAAATCCCTTTTTTAACTAGGTTAATGGAAAATTATCAGGTACTTAAATCCAATATTGCGAATATATTATCCTTTGATTATCTTGGGGCGTTGATTGCTACTATTGCATTTCCGTTTTTTCTTTTACCCGTTCTGGGTATCTACCAATCATCACTGCTATTCGGGCTTATCAATATGTCCATTGCTGCAGTGGTGCTTTACTCATACAGAAAATCCCTTGGCAAAACAGGTAAAAGACTGCAATTACTAACCGCCGCAATGAGTTTAGTTATTTTGGTGATGTTAGTGTTTTCTAGTCAGGCTCTTAAGCATTGGGACCAAATGCTCTATAACGGGCGAATTGTGCATAGCGAGCAAACATCGTATCAAAAAATCACACTGACCAAAAGCAAAGACGATCTTCGACTTTACCTAAATGGTGTTTTACAGTTTTCATCTGTAGATGAGTACCGCTATCATGAGTCATTAGTGATAGTCCCTATGACCTTCGCTGATAAGCCAATTAAACGGGTATTGGTGTTAGGTGCTGGAGATGGTTTAGCTGTCAGAGAATTACTCAAGTATCCAGAAATTGAACAGATTGTTTTTAGTCGACCTAGACGCTGCAATGACACAATTAGCTAAGAATAATCCACATTTAGTCGATATAAACTTAGGGAGTTTAGATAACAAAAAAGTTCAGGTTGTGATTGATGACGCCTTTGTCTTTCTCGAAAAAAACAAACAAGCATTTGATCTTATTATTAACGATTTACCCGACCCCAATACCATCGCACTTTCACGTTTATACAGTAAGCAGTATTACCGATTAGCCAGAGCAAACTTAACGTCTGGCGGCATAATGGTGACACAAGCTACCAGCCCATTCTTTGTTAAACCTGCCTTTTGGAGTATTGCAAAAACCATAGAAGCAGCGGGTTTTGCTTATACCTATCCATACCACACAAATGTACCGTCTTTTGGTGATTGGGGGTTTGTGTTAAGCACTTTACATTCCATAGACTTAATACCTAAGCGTCCGGTAGAAAACAGTCTTTTTTTAACCCAAGAATCTATGCCGTCACTTTTTGTGTTTGAAAAAGACATACAAAAAATAGAGATTGAAATTAATCAAATTGATAAACCTGTAGTACTCGATTATTACCTAAATAGTTGGCGGTATTTTAGTGATTAAAAACATCACTGTTCATTTTATCCATTAAAAAAGATAATCAGATACTTACTTCAAAATTTCGGCATGAATGAGGTGTGAGTTCAACTGGTCAATGCAACGCTATACTTAGATAAAGTGGAGGCGTTGCTATGACAAGAAGAAAAAAGATTTACTACAATGCACAACAAAGAACATTAATATAGGATCGATATCAGCAAGGCGATTCCTTGCATGACATTGGAAAGATGTTTGATCGATTTCATACCGGTGTACAAAGAATTATTTCGAGGGAAGGCGGAATAAGGCCTCGCCAAACAACAAGATCCGCGTCACATTTAACACCTCAAGAAAGAGAAGAAATATCTCGCGGTTTGTGATCAAAATTATCAATTCGTGAAATAGCCAAACAGCTAAATCGAGCACCTTCCACTGTATCTAGAGAGGTGAATCGAAATGGTGGGCGTGGAAAATATCGAGCGAATAAAGCCGACACGGCCGCATGGGAGCGCGCGAAAAGGCCAAAGCCATGCAAACTCCTTTTAAACAAAGTCTTAGCACGGTTGGTTGCGATGAAGTTACATCGAACTTGGTCTCCGCAGCAAATCGCGGGTTGGCTCATGCACACCTACTCTGATAAGGACTTCCATGTGTCTCATGAAACAATATACAAAACGCTATATATCCAAACAAGAGGGGCTTTAAAGAAAGAGCTATTAAAACATTTGAGGTCTCAACGCGTCATGAGACGCTCTAAACATGCCACCTTAAAAGGTAAAGGTTTAGGTAAAATAGTAGACGCAGTTAATATCAGTGAAAGACCGCCTGAAGTAGAAGATAGAGCTGTTCCAGCGCACTGGGAGGGTGATTTGATAGCAGGCTCAGGAAATAGTTATATAGCGACTCTAGTCGAACGTCACTCCCAATATGTAATGTTAGCCAAGGTTTCAAGTAATAAAACCGCCGCCGTAATTGACGCGCTAATCAAGCAATCCAAAAAATTACCAAGCGAGTTATATAAGACATTAACTTGGGATAGAGGGTGCGAAATGTCTAATCATAAAAGGTTCACACTCGCTACCAATATTCAAGTGTACTTCTGCGATCCAAAGTCGCCGTGGCAGCGAGGCTCGAATGAAAATACCAACCGTTTACTGCGTCAATACTTCCCAAAAGGAACAGACTTAAATGAGCATTCTCAACAGAAATTAAGCCAAGTCGCCAGACAACTAAACGAAAGACCAAGAAAGACGTTAGAGTATGAGACACCAGCAGAGCGATTTAACCAGTGTGTTGCATTGACCAGTTGAACTCACAATCCTAATAGGCCACATCCACTTCACCAAACGGTTGTACAATGTTCTCCGGGAGATTGATTCCTGCGGAGAGTGCCCAGTAGATTTTCAACGGAAAAATTGAAAACGATTGAAAGCTAATTATTTGGGACTGATACTGTTCTTATATAGAGTCGCTCAATAGCCTGTGATAATATCCTCTGTCGGATTTATGTGCTCAGCCATATCAGAACTATCGCTTGGGCCGGGACTGCCCAAAGAGTGAACAACTAGAATGAAGGATTGGACATTGCTTAAGAAAGTAGCGAAAAAAATCTTGGGGAAAGGTTCCCCAAAACGATTGCCCTATACTATTGATTTAGTAACACTGACTCAAGACGGCTTTACCGTCACCGGGTGGTACTTTGACGATAGCTTTTGTGAAGTCTGTGTGAAAAGCTTGGATTCCAGTGAAGCTAAGTTCACAACTGAAACGCTCGAAAGAAATGATGTATTTGCGGCGACCGGTAAGAAAGCCCTTGGTTTTACTCTTAATTGTTTTACAGAGAAAGACCTCGCGGGTTTTAAACTAGAGTTTTTA
Organism: uncultured Paraglaciecola sp.; assembly: GCF_943787955.1. Lineage (NCBI taxonomy): Bacteria > Pseudomonadati > Pseudomonadota > Gammaproteobacteria > Alteromonadales > Alteromonadaceae > Paraglaciecola > uncultured Paraglaciecola sp. The sequence continues at coordinate 16,511 of NZ_CALSOK010000003.1, read as the reverse complement.
AACAGAGCGGGACAGCGAGAGTTATTTGACATTGTTTCTTCAGGTAAGGAGCAAGTATTATCTGAGTTTACCAAACTAGATGCCTCTTCAATTTCGCCTTCAGGTGCCAAACTTGCTTTTGAAATGACTCTTTATGATGGTGATTCGTTATTTATGTGTGGCTGGATCCTTGATAAGGGCAACCTGAATAGCATATCTTTTGAGGATGCTGCGGATAAATACCAAGTTGAGTCAAAAGATATATTGCGTTACTCGCGTCAGGATGTGGCTGAAGCGTTTGAAGATGAGCACAAACCGACTAAACAACCTGGTTTTACATTTCGAATTCCGCTAGTTGCGCCAATTCCAGCAAGGCGCCTTAAAAAATTGAAATTTAGTATCGAAGTGGATGACAGCACAACCACCATTTCAATAGCTAATATACATAATCTCTCTGAAAGTCCTTTAATGAATATCAAGCGGGTGATGAATGGCTGGAAGATTCACAGTAAAGGACATCGTCAATTATGCGAATCTATCATTCAACCAGTGATTAAAAATATCTATCCTGCCGATAAAACATGTCGCTCATCAAGGGTTGATTTTGGGTCGGTTTCATCACCCAAAGCATCAGTGATTATCCCGTTATACGGTCGATACGATTTTATGCGTTATCAGCTATCAAATTTTTCCCGTTTTGAATCGTTAAAAGACTATGAAGTGCTTTATGTTGTCGACGACCCAAAAATTTCTCACGCGGTTGGGGTGCTTGGTAAAGAACTTAGTGTTGTGTTTTCTCAACCATTTTCGGTCATTACGCTTGCTGAGAACATGGGGTTTGGCGGCGCAAATAATATCGGCGTCAAACATGCAAAAAGTGACAAGTTAATTTTATTGAATTCAGATGTACTGCCTAAAGATGGCACCTGGGCCGATAAAATGATTGCTCAGATCGATAACAATAATGATGTTGGTGTTGTCGGTGCTCGGTTGTTGTTTGAAGATAATTCTATTCAACATGATGGTATGGCACCGATGGTATTAAAAGAATATCCAGAACTGTTATTGAATGATCATCCAAATAAAGGCTGGCCAATTAGTTTGTCTAAAAACCCGGCCGAAGTGGCTGACTGCCCGTTATTAACCGCTGCCTGTATAGCCATCTCTAAATCGTTGTTTGAAGAAGTGGGCGGGTTCGACCCGGCCTATGTTCTTGGGGATTTTGAAGATTCCGATTTGTGTTTAAAAGTGCTCGAAGCGGGTAAACGAAATGTCATTTGCCGTGACGTAGAACTAAACCATTTGGAACGCCAATCACAAAACTTGGTTGAAGCGGGAGACTGGAAACACAAGTTAACAATATATAACGCCATTACCTATAATCAAAGGTGGTCGCAGAAACTCAACCAATTATTTGATTTAGACAAAGGGACACATTGATCATGCATAAAGTACTATTTTTATCTCATGGTCACCCTGAGCTAAGTAAAGGTGGCGCCGAAGTCGCTAGTTGGAATTTGTTCGAAGCGCTTAAAGAGCAAGGCTTTGAATGCATGTACGTTGCGCGCACCGATGGCAAGTCTCATGGCGGCTCTACATTTTCAATTCGTGCACAGGACCAAGTCATATTTCATACCGGTATGACCGACTGGTTTAACCTAAGCTCAAGCAATATCAAACATCTTTTTACTGACCTTAGTGAGCTAGTGTCTAGTTTTAGCCCTGATATTATTCATATTCATCACTATGCACACATGGGCATTGAAGTGTTCGCAGCACTCAGACAAGCTGCGCCTAATGCAAAGATTGTGTTTACTCTCCATGAGTTTATGGCTATTTGTATGCACAATGGTCAGATGGTGAAAAATCGGACATTAAAACTTTGCTACAAATCTAACGAAAACGACTGTCACGATTGTTATCCGCAGCACTCTCCAGCTGATCATTTTCTAAGAAAACAATATTTGCTCGATCAGTTTAGTCATGTCGACAGTTTTGTATCGCCGAGTCATTTTTTGGCACAAAGATACATTGATTGGGGATTAAATGAAGATAAAATGCACGTGATAGAAAATGTCTTGCCGGCTATGCCTATATTGCCGCCAAGAGGCTTGTTGGAAGGTGAAAAACGCACTCGTTTTGCATTTTTTGGTCAAGTCAATCCGTACAAAGGAATCGATATTCTTTTAGAAGCATTTCTCAAATTACCGGCCGAAGTGTTAGGCAGTGTTTCACTAGATATTCACGGCGCCAACTTAGATAAACAAACCGGTGAATTAAAAGAAAAAGTAGCCGGATTGCTAGCTCAGCTGGGTGGGGTTGTCACTATGCGTGGTGCCTATGAATCTCATCAGCTTTCTCGTTTGTTGGAAGAATGTGACTGGGTGATTATTCCGTCGATCTGGTGGGAGAACTCTCCGGTCGTTATTCAGGAAGCTATTGCACATGGTCGACCGTTGATTGGCGCAAATATTGGCGGCATGAAAGAAAAAATTGAAGATATTGCTGGTTTAACATTTGAAGCGCGTAGCTCATCTTCTCTTGCAACAAAAATCCAGCAAGCGATGGAGCCTGAGTGCTTTGACGAGTGGGTGGGAAAGTTAAATAGTGGTAATGGTATTCTTGCCCAACATATTGAATTATTAGATCAACAGATAGGGCTATAAGTACAATGTCATCTCTACAGATATTGGACACCGAATTTGTACAGCCATTCCTTTCTGACAATGGTTTTCATATGTTCAAGGGGCTTACCAGTAAGACTCCGCTGTTGATTGAGTCAGATATTCAAAGTCGTTTTGTTCGTTTACAATTATCTGGCATAGCCATATTGAATCTGGATAAGGTACTGATTGAGAGTGCTGATGGTAAAAACCTACTTGAAGGGGCTGATATTATGGTTAGCTCATCTTTTGAGAATCAAGCCCGTTTTGATGGTAAGCGATTAATTTCCGGCAGACCAACCGGCGGAGTGAACTATCACTCAGATCGTGAACTCAACCCTTGGATTGTAATTGATTTAAAACAAATTAAAAAAATCGCCAAGATTGAAGTCTACAATCGCAACGATCGATTCTTCATTCGAGCTTTAACCATGGTTGTTTCTTGTTCAAATGATTTACAATCCTGGTCAATAATGCATGACAATTTTGCTTACAAGTTGAGTGAAGCTTATTTGGCATTGAATCAACAACAGAAAGCACTAGTTGATTGTGCATCTATGAACGTTACCAGCATAAATGAGCTTATTTCGCAGAGCGAGAAAAACAGTGACAAAGATACTGCTTTAAAAACTTTATAATGCGGGTAATAAGCTATTGGAAGAGTATAACTTAGCATTGGGTCCACACGGTCTTACCCAGACATTTGACCTGAAATCAGACAAACAAAAAGACCTTACGTACCAACGGCTTTCTACGTTTCTATCACAATTAGTCAATGAATTCGGTGTTGATGCCTTTGTGTCATCTGGCACCTTGCTTGGTTTTGTCCGTCAAGGTGAGTTTTTAGGACATGATGATGATTTGGATATTTGCTATATAAGCAAAGAATCTACTCATGAGGGCATTGTCCGAGAACGAAATGAAATAAAGGTTTTTTTAAATGGAAAAGGTTATCGAGTAACCGATTCGGATGTTGCTCATCTATGGGTACATACCGGTGATAATATAATGTTCGATTTATTCACTGGTTGGATTGAAAACAACCGATGTATGATGAACCCCCCTTCCTTTACCTGGCGTTGCTGCTTCTGATGTTTTACCACTAAAGACTCTAAAAAGTCATGGGTATCCAATCATGATGCCAGCAAATCCAGAAGCGTTAATGGAATTGAATTACGGTAAAAGTTGGAAAGTACCTGATCCATTGTGGAAATTTGACTGGAGCCACGCTCGAAAGCTGTATGACTTCTTATATTTTGGAAAATAGATGAAAACAATTATTACCTTCGGCACTTATGACGTATTCCACGTTGGTCATCTCAATCTGTTGCAACGTGCGGCCGCTCTGGGAGATAGGTTATTCGTCGGGGTTTCAACCGATGAATTGAATTTCAGTAAAAAGCAACGCTACCCCATTTACAATCAAAATGACCGAATGAAGATCATCAACGGTTTGCGCTATGTCAATTTGTGTTTTGAAGAGGAATCTTTGGATTTAAAAAGGCACTATATCGATTTATACAAAGCGGATGTTTTGGTCATGGGGGACGATTGGAAAGGTAAGTTTGATGAATTTTCAGATATTTGCGAAGTGGTATACCTTGATAGAACCCCATCTGTTTCAACCACACAGTTAATTGAAGTTATTTCTTCATCTGACCAATAAATATTTTATTTACAGTGAGTTGAAGGGAAACATTATTCTCTAAAAAGGTTGGCCTAATATAAGCTCACCGTTCATTAAGAACTATTCGTTCAAGAAGCCTATTATTAAGCCATAAATGAATAGTGTTTTTTGACAAACGAATAGACATCATAAGTAGGTTCTATGATTTTCTCGAATTAATTACTTCCATTGAAGTATTTGGTTCCTGTATTTGAGTAGTTTAGGCGCAAATATATTGGAAACAGAGAGTAGAGGGGGGGGAGTAAAATCCCCCAATGTAGAAATGTAGTAAATAAGTGAGGTAGGCGGGAAAGTTGGATCGCCATCGTTTTATCGTTGGCAAAATATACGTCACGTAATGGCATGCTGTTTCCCTAGCCCATAAAATATAATATCCCTAATTGAGTTGGGTTTTTGCTAATAGTGGCGTCAGCGTCTAGTAGTTGAAGCATTTAAGTCGTGTTTTTAAGCGTAATATATAATCTGCTCATTAGTGATAATCGCAAATTAGAATTATATTCTAATACAAATTTCTGATTCAAGAATTAGTAATACTATTTCTTGAATCTATTTATAAAAGTAAAGTATTGAGCTATGCAATTGGCATATATAGAAAAGGTAAATTAAATGGTTGTTAGAGTAGGTTTTTTAGGGAATATTACGGCAAATGTAGATGATGCCTACGCAAATGATTCTAACTATTTGATGAAGCACTCAGGAGATAATACTGGAAATCTGGCTTTTTGGTTTGGATTTACCCGTATTTTAGATGTAAACCTTACTCGTGTCAGATGGGTAGATGCTCCCAAAAAAGTTCGTGAAAAAATTGACGTTTTGGTTATTGCAGCGGCTAACTTTTTGGGGCCTGCTAATGATTTAAGCTCACTGGCAAACTTGGTTGCTGAGGTGGATAAACCTGTTATCATTTCTGGACTTGGAGCTCAGTCTGAAAGTGAGAGTAAAATACCTGTGTTGAAAGAAGGCACTATACGTTTCTTAAATGAAGTGTCGAAGCGGTGTGATTCTATACATGTCCGAGGGGAATTCTCTAAGTTGGTATGTGAACATTACGGAATCAATAATGTGCATGTTCTAGGCTGTCCATCAATTTTAATGAACCCACGGCAAGATTTAGGTCTTTATGTAGAAAGTAAGTGGACTAATCCAGTCATGAATTTCACAACGGCTTCCGCTTCCATTAAAGCCAATTTAACTAAGTCAGAGCAATGGCTGTATAAACAAGTATTGGAACAAAATGGTCAATATATCATTCAACGACCGGCGGCTTTGGCGAAACTTATTCGAAGTGAAGAAGTGACCGAAGTTGAATTAGCCTATGTTGAGAAATTCAGAGAATATATTGACCCAAGCATGTCACTTGAAGATATGTCTGACTTTTTCAGGAAAAATGGTCAGGTGTTTTCATCTGCGGAAGCATGGTTGAATTCATTAAGATCATATTCACATGCTATTTGTACTCGTATTCATGGAACCGTCTTTCCCATATCTACAGGTATCCCTGGAATTTGTGTTACGCATGATACCCGTACCAGAGAACTTGCGAATAGCATGGCTTTAGCTTCTATCTCCGCTGCAGAGTACGGTAAAAATAAACTTACTGTAAGCGAGTTGTTTGAAGCTGTTCAATTCGATGGATCGGGTTTTGATGATAACAGACGTTACTTGGCAAAACATTATGTCGAAATGTTCAATTCCGTTGATATACCAATCAGTGCACATTTAAAACAATTTTTGTAATACTTGTGTCGGTATCTTATTAACTCTAGGGGGAATATTTGTCCAATAATAGTAAGTTCTTTTTATGTACAGGCTTTCACCGCAGTGGAACATCTTTGATCGCCCAGTCTATGCTGGAGTCAGGTTTGTGTATGGGAGAGCAATTGATGGGAGCGAGCTTTGGCAATCTACTTGGCCATGTGGAAGATCAACCCGTCGTTGATTTACATGATAAAATTTTAGCCGCAAATGGCACTGATTGGCGGTTTTGTAGTGATGAAGAGTTAGTCAAGCCCCAATGGTTAACAACTAGCATTGAGCAATACATACAACAGCGTGCAGAAGTGGGTGGCGTTAAAGATCCCAGAGCAGCTTTGTTTTTACCTGAATGGCTGGAGGCCGGTGGAGATTCAATTCGGTTCATCTTTGTTTATAGGCACTGGGCCAATGTAGTGCAGTCGATATTCAATCGCCACGGTCAAGAGTTTCTTTATTTTAACCAATCTATCCAAAGTAGAAGCGCCGATTTGGCATTCTGGCAAAACCCAAATACTCTCATTAAAATGTGGCGGTATACATCAGAAAAAATAATTGAATTCGTCCGTGAACACCCCGCTAAATGCCTGTTGATTTCGCAAGAAGATTTTGTGGCTCAAAATGGCAAAGCCCAAGCGTGCGCAGGCAAGATAGGTTTGCCTGAATTGGCACTGAAGTCGCGCTCTTTTCGCCCTGACTTGATGCAAAAACAGATTCATTGTGATGAGCTTGAATTATTTAATCAAGATAACATTGTCGAAGCAAACGATACCTATCGAACAATGCAATCTCTTGCGGATTTACCTGCTGAAAATTATCCAGAGTTGCAAACTCCCAACGAGTACAACAAAAGATGGAAAGACTGAGTATTCAGGTTTGCCCTTATCGCAAGTAATAGCCCAATTTCAGACAAACTCCTTGTCAAGGGAGGATGAAGTTGACGAACTTGATCTGTCAGCATTAAGCTGGAGTCAGGCTTTGGATTTTATGGAGAAAGTACCTTTAATAAGGCTTATACCAGCGATTTTTGAGCAATTGCTTTACCGTCCTTTTGGCAAACACGGACATTACGAACGTTTATATATGTTAGCTCGCAGAGCGAAACTCCCAATAGTCGCTGAGCTGTGTTTATTTAGAGCAAACGAATGCTATCAGGTACCACGATATAATATGTTTCTGGGTGATATTTATCGTAGTAAAGGTCTGCTAAACGAAGCCCGAACATATTTTGAAAAAGCCTCCGAGCTTAAACCAGATTCTGGTATGTTTATCGCTAGACTTGCAGATATGGACATAAGCAATAGAGACTTGGCTGCAGCAAAATCAAAAATGATAAAAGCCACTGAGTTGGAGCCCACTCATCCTTCTGTAAAAATGGTAATAGACAAACTAGCAAAAGCAGAATCTCAAAGCGAAAAGCAAAAAATCGGGAATAACCTGCTGGGCTACCGAATGCCTCTATTGGAAAGTTATCAACAAGTGGTTGATGTGATGACCGCGGACCACGAAACTGGAAAGTCACTCGATCGCTATATGCAACAGAGTGTGTTTATGCTCCGTGATAATAAAGATTGGTTGCAAAATGGCCTTGCTCATCTTGATTCAGATATGGCGATAGTATTCGAATCAAGAATTCAGCGCCAATGGCAAAAGTTGTGGCCACAGCAAGTTTTGGAAACTGAGCTAAATGATGGGGGGAGATTGATGGCCCCTTATCAATTCAATAATCACTCTAAAGAGACTGAGCTACAATTAGCCATCCAGTTGCATGTATTTTATCTAAAGTTACTGCCCCAACTTCTTTGTTTTATCGATAATGTTCCTTTTCAATTTGATTTGCTCATTACTTGCAAAGCAGATGAAAAAGAGCAAGTCGAAGAAATGTGTGCGTCGTTTAACCGAGGTGGTTTTAGCATAATTGCAGTTGACAACCGTGGCAGAGATATTGCCCCCTGGTTGGTGCGTAAAGAGCTTTACCAAAAATACGATCTTGTGTGCAAGTTACACAGCAAGTCCTCGCCACATGAACCTGAATTATGCGGTTGGCGACTACAGCTATTGTTTTCACTTCTCGCATCAGCCGAATATATTGACAGTCTGGTTAAGACATTTGAAAATGACCCAACAATGGGGGTTGCAATGCCGCCTTATCACCCTCGTATTTTGAATAGTATAGGATGGGGGGAGAATCAGTCACTTGTCGCTAATCTGTGTACTACACTTGGCTTGACGATGCCAAAAACAATGGATGTATTCCCTGCCGATTCGATGTTTTGGTATCGACCCGCTGCGCTAAAAGGATTGCTAGATAAAGACTGGAAGATTGATGACTTTCCTGAAGAGGCAGGACAATCTGACGGTACTATTATGCATGCATTGGAAAGACTTATTCCTACCGTTACTAATCACAATGGCTTTCAATGTCGTTTTGTTCATCACTTGGATGCTTGGCAGAATACCGGTTATCTTGTGAACGATAAGTAGGATGTCGCTTAGCCTCAAAGCCAATAGGTGCCATTACTTATTATGGTTATTACCTTACTATTTTATCGGTGTGTAACTCATTTTTATTTGGGGAGCATCGGTTCTGGTCAACCCCAACCCAACGATTTTCTAAGCACTGTTTTAATAATCTTTCTAAGGATACCCTCTTATACGAACTCGCGATTATATGACCATATTCACTATGGCAATAAAATTAATCACAGATTAAACGTGTAGATAACTCGATAAAAAAATGGAATAAATTTTGATTCTATCTCTTAAGGTAATTTAATGCTGTTCGTTGTACTTATCACTTTTATTCCCCCTAACTTACAAGGTAAAATATGGTCAGTTGTCGGTTTGCCTTAGACTGTGCATTAATAGTGTCAAATGATGCACTCTGACTTTCAAATATGTGGATTGTACGAAATAAAGCTTAGTAGTTTGCTAAACACCCATAGAAACTGACATTGTTCTTAATGTAGTGCTTTTTGGCAGACAACTATTTACGTAGTTTAACAAAGTGCAGGAAGTCAAATTGAATAAAGAGATTTATATTCATGTGGGGCCCCCAAAAACGGGCACCTCTGCAGTGCAAAAATGGCTGAGTAGTAACCAATCCTTTTTGAAAAAACAGGGGGTTTTTTATCCATCTCATAGTGTCGATGCTAACGGAGTCAGCTCAGGAAACGTCAAAAGTGTCTACGACATAGATGAAAATAAACAATTATGTTTAAATAAAGTTCGCTTAACAAATCTGATTGATACTTTTCATAAAAGTGAGTATTCAATATTGTTATTGTCTTCGGAGTTTTTCTTCCGTGAAATGGATGAATTCAAACTGCATATTCCCAACGCTAAGTTCATTGCTTATATACGTAATCCCCTAGAAACTAAAGAGTCTAGTTATAACCAGTCAGTTAAACGTCACTTTCAAGTGAAAAAAATAAACGTAGTGAGAAGAAAACAGCTTCCGTTCATGGTCAGATTAGTTGAGTTTTCAGAGCAATTTGGTGAACAAGACTTAGTTTTAAGATTGTATGGTGAAAGATATTTTCACCATAATAATATTGTGTCTGATTTACTCACTGTGATAGGTATTGAGCTGAATGTTGAGTTGCCTTTAGTGAATAATTCTTATCAATTTGAGGCCATGGAATTTAAAAGGTGGTTCAATCAATTTCATTTGGAAGATTATCAAGCTAATGTGGATAGAGCTTTACAGGGGTATTTAGAAGGATGTGGTCAATATTCACTTATACCGCAAAAGCAATACATTGACGATTTAATTTATTATGCGTCAATGTTAGAAAAATACACGACTAAGTTAGGGGCCTCTCATCTGGGACCACTGATTACAGATATGAAAACTGCATCACCCAATCCTTATGTTGCACAGGAGCTAACAGATAGTGATTTTCTATCGGTTTGTCAGTACTTGCAAAAAACTTTAGGCCTTGATTATTACCTTTTGACTCAAGATATTAAGTTGCTTTCACCTATTCAAAATCCGCATTTTCATAACTTATTTGTCAAGTCATGTAATAGGAAATATCGTTATATTCATTTGTTGTTAGTAGGCCGCAGTTATCTACGTAGGCTCGTAAAAAAGAGCATAAAAGCATTGAGTCTAAAATTCTGAAGTTATTTTCAAGGTATTAAGAGTGATAATCATGAAGTATTCAGTTTGTGGAAAGTAAACCAATGAAACATGTCATGGGGGCCGTTAAGTTTTTAGTTGGTTTATTCCCTAAAAAAACTCGCGAGAAAATGCGTCAGCAAATCTGGCTACATAATTTGTATAGCAAAAGTTTACAAAAGTCAGGGTTGTTTTATGGATTTCCTTCTCCTCAGAAATTGCAGAAACTTTATGTTAAAAATATTGCCAAACAGGAATAAAAGGGGACGTAGTCAATTTAGATGTTGTGGTTGAATTAACCGGACACTTCAATAAAGGATTATAATCCTGTTAATTGAGGTGAATATGACTAAACGAACAAATAAACATTATCCCGCAGAATTTAAACAAGAAGCGGTCGCTCTGGTAATAGAGCAAGACTATCCAATCGTACAAGCTGCTGCATCTTTGGGTGTGACAGACAAACTACTTTACAACTGGGTAGCTAAGCATAAGAAACAGGCACTAGGTGACGTGTTGTCTGGCGATGAACGAGCAGAGTTAATTCAACTCAGGAAGGATAATAAACGTCTACAAATGGAGCGTGAAATCCTAAAAAAGGCAAGTGCCTTCTTCGCGAAAGAAATGAAGTAAGATATTCTTTTATAAGTGAGCTTGATGCGAAGTATCCGGTGTCAGTTGCTTGTAAAGTGATGGAAGTGAGTTCGTCAGCATACTACGCATGGCTAAAAAAACCTGGTGAACTCATTAGCGCTCAAACGCTGAGACTGTATCGACGAGCCAAAGCATTATTCAAGGCAAGTCGAAACAGTTTAGGCAGCAGAGAGCTTGCTAAAGCACTACGCAAAGAAGGCTTTGAAATAACGCGGTATCGCGCCATTAAGTTAATGGAACGGCTTAAATTAGTTGTGACTCAGCGAATAGCTTATAAAGTGACAACCAAGCGCAAACACAGTGATGCTGTGGCTGACAACTTGCTAAATATGAATTTCAATCCTGTTGGACCCAATCAAATTTGGGCGGGTGATGTGTCCTATTTAAAGACTGGTGAGGGCTGGTTGTACTTAGCCATTGTCATGGATTTGTATTCACGCCGGATTGTGGGCTGGCATATATCAAAACGCATGACGCGTGATTTGGTCGAGCAAGCACTGACAAAGGCTCATAACTTACGCAAGCCAGTCAAAGGTTTGGTGTTTCACAGTGACAGAGGCTCTCAGTACACGAGTAAAGGCTTTAGAAATCTACTGTCGCGATTAGAGTGTCGAGCTAGTATGGGAGATGTTGGAGCTTGCTGGGATAATGCTGTTGTGGAGCGCTTCTTTGGACGTTTAAAGCATGATTGGTTGTTTAAAGTACCGCAGCCCACTCGAACACATATGCGAGAAGATGTTGCTAGGTACATGAAATATTATAATGTTGAGCGACTACATTCAGCTAATTTGGATCAATCGCCAATTGAATTTGAAAACTCCTTTAGAAAAGTGTCCGGTTGGACTTGACCAGAACATTTGTAAGTGGTTCACCACGCTCAGGTACTTCTGCATTGACAGAATTGTTATCTAGTCATCCTGATATTTCTTTAGGAATGGAGCGATTTAAGTTTTTATATAAGAAAAATCAAGTTAAAAAAAAGCTATTCTCTAAAGATGAATTCTTTAATTTTAAGGATGAACAAACAACTATCAATGCCAGCAATGGTAAGTATCTTGATTATTATAAGCAGCTCAGTGACAAATATACCGGAAGTAGTATCGTTGGTGATAAATACCCTCAATTATATAAATTTTGGCCCTCATTATTTGATGAGTTTGGTGCTGAAGGTAAATATATTTTTATAATTAGAAATATTGAAGATGTTGCATCTTCTTTTAATTTAAGGGCACAAAACCCAAGAGATAAATGGCCAGAAAAAAATGACTATAGAAAAGCTGTAGAAATATGGAATGAATCATTGATGAGAGCTATTAAAGCAAAAGAAGCAGGTGCGGATATATTTGTGGTCAGTTATGAAAAACTGTTTGATAGTAGCTTGCACGATACTAAAAATATCTTATCAAATATGATTTCTTATTTAGGTATGGATTTAAATGGTTCAATACTTACATGCCATAAAAAAATGTGCTCAGATTATTTGAACATTATAAAGTCAAAAGCTAAAACTGTGCATGAAGGGCAAATGGTATACATTAATGAACACGCAGATTTCCAGTTACTGAAAAAGTTATTAGGTAGTTAGCATCTATTGTACATCATAAAAAATATTTGTATGTTTAGCATGTGCATTGAAATTAATTGAAAAAAACATGAGAAAACTGAGATGGATGGATTACATTGAAATTCTCAAAAACGTTACTATATCAAAGCCTGATTATTAAATAAAAGAAATAAAAGAAATAAAAGGGGTCGTAGTCAATTTAGACTCTATCGATTGAACGCCACTGCGCCCATCGATTACAATGACTTAATCACAGCTAAGAATTAAGCCATTGTGCATATTTGTTCTATGCTTTGTGTACCTCACTTTAAACCGCCCCGGATATGACAAAGCCACCACTCGCTTGTGACGCCGCACCGAATGAGCTTAAAGCCTGTCCATATTGCGCTGAGCCTATTAAAATTATGGCTCTTAAGTGCAAACACTGCGGTGAGTCCGCGCATCCCCAAAAATTTTTACAAGGCTTGACTAGCCGGTTAATTGTCATAATAGGATTGGTGACCGCGGCATTGAGCTTATTCTATGCACTCAGGGAAGGTTATTTTTTCATAGAAAAAAAGCAGCAGCAACGGTCTGATCTTGACTCCTATCGCACGGTCGCTGACCAGTTTACGACACTGGATATGCTCAATTATGCCCAGCATGCCTTCAGACAAGCCCTGGAGATTGCGCCCAATAACATATAGTTGCAGCGTCAGTATTTTATGCTGCAATCTCATGATCTGCTGAGGGAAATTCAATGGAGTGGTATAGATGAGAAGCATCGTCCACAAATTGAGCAGATAATACTTGATGGCTATCGTTTACTAGCGGTAAAAACTGATCCTGTGCAAAAGGCACACTTGTTGGTGATGCTGGGACGCCTCCTTCCTCAGGACATGTTGTGGAATGATGATGACGGGGTGACAACATTATTTGCCCGGGCCTTTGCCTTGCATCCAAAAGATGCAGAAGTGGCATTTCGTTATGGAAGCTGGTTGGTTGACATGGCGCTGGATAAGGATAGGTGTTCTGGTCAAGTCCAACCGGACACTTTTCTAAAGGAGTTTTCAAATTCAATTGGCGATTGATCCAAATTAGCTGAATGTAGTCGCTCAACATTATAATATTTCATGTACCTAGCAACATCTTCTCGCATATGTGTTCGAGTGGGCTGCGGTACTTTAAACAACCAATCATGCTTTAAACTTCCAAAGAAGCGCTCCACAACAGCATTATCCCAGCAAGCTCCAACATCTCCCATACTAGCTCGACACTCTAATCGCGACAGTAGATTTCTAAAGCCTTTACTCGTGTACTGAGAGCCTCTGTCACTGTGAAACACCAAACCTTTTGGTGGTTTGCGTAAATTATGAGCCTTTGTCAGTGCTTGCTCGACCAAATCACGCGTCATGCGTTTTGATATATGCCAACCTACAATCCGGCGTGAATACAAATCCATGACAATGGCTAAGTACAACCAGCCCTCACCAGTCTTTAAATAGGACACATCACCCGCCCAAATTTGATTGGGTCCAACAGGATTGAAATTCATATTTAGCAAGTTGTCAGCCACAGCATCACTGTGTTTGCGCTTGGTTGTCACTTTATAAGCTATTCGCTGAGTCACAACTAATTTAAGCCGTTCCATTAACTTAATGGCGCGATACCGCGTTATTTCAAAGCCTTCTTTGCGTAGTGCTTTAGCAAGCTCTCTGCTGCCTAAACTGTTTCGACTTGCCTTGAATAATGCTTTGGCTCGTCGATACAGTCTTAGCATTTGAGCGCTAATGAGTTCACCAGGTTTTTTTAGCCATGCGTAGTATGCTGACGAACTCACTTCCATCACTTTACAAGCAACTGACACCGGATACTTCGCATCAAGCTCACTTATAAAAGAATATCTTACTTCATTTCTTTCGCGAAGAAGGCACTGGCCTTTTTTAGGATTTCACGCTCCATTTGTAGACGTTTACTATCTTTCCTGAGCTGAATTAACTCTGCCCGTTCATCACCAGATAATGCATCACCTAGTGCCTGTTTCTTATGCTTAGCTACCCAGTTGTAAAGTAGTTTGTCTGTCACACCTAAAGATGCAGCAGCTTGTACGATTGGATAGTCTTGCTCTATTACCAGAGCGACCGCTTCTTGTTTAAATTCTGCGGGATAATGTTTATTTGTTCGTTTAGTCATATTCACCTCAATTAACAGGATTATAATCCTTTATTGAAGTGTCCGGTTAATTCAACCACAACAAGGGGCCTTGAATTAATAGGACAAACCTTGCTACTTAAACCGGAAGGCGCCGTGTATCCTTATGAAATGGCTAAGATCCTAAGAAGTGAGGGCAAACTTTCTCAGGCACTGCCTTTACTGCAAATGGCTATTAATTTATTGCCTCAGCAGCTAGCGTTAGATCGCATCAGGGCTTCGAATTTCAGTAAAACAGATTTGCGCAGGCTGTTTGTTGTGGCCAGTAAATTACAGGATATCAATCACAGTGATTTTTTAGGTCTGGATTTGAGTGTGAACTCACAAGTCAAAGGCGTCAATTACTGGAACAGTTATTGGTATTATGGAAAAGCGACCGAGAGATCAATTTTGTCGCCGCAAAATTTTACCTGGCCGAGCAGCAATATGAATTAGCTGAAAAAGCGATTAAATATACGATTTCAGAGGGCGATTTACAGTCGCAATTACCCCGTGGTTATTACGAAGAACAGTTTCAACTCTATCGGGATATTCTTATCCGATCGGGACGTGATCCGCTTAAATTAAAACTGATAAAAGAGGGCCTGCAGCGCTACCAAGATGCTAAAAGCTATGAAGAGTTATTGGATATGGGGATTGAAGGACAATACAATTATAAGATTGGCCTGCGGGTGATGCAACAAAATGACCCCAAGGTAAGAGGTTTGCAAGTGTTAAAGGCTTATAGTGCTTACCCCTTTGCCTTGGCGAGTATGGTTAAAGGAGATATTGTGCTTAAGCTTGCCCATAGGGAAGTACTCAATCTGAAAGCTATTTTTCGGATACTTTCTAACTTTGAGCCTGGCACGATACGGCCCCTGAAAATCAGTAGGGCAGGAGAGCTGATGGAGTTAACATTGAAAGTTAAGTAGTGCATTAGTAGTGTATTAGTAGTGCATTAAATAGTGCATTAATGATGAGCTTAAGTTTTAGTTATGGGATAAAAATGGTGTTTGTAAAGACAGTGAGCCAAGTTGAAACCCCTATAAAGCCCTCCCCATTATTATAAATATTGAAGCCAGTGGCTTTTGTGCCCAGAACTACTCCATTGAGGTTGACGTCGCTTTGAACTGGGATAGCGTTATTGTAGTCTGTTGCAGCCACAAAAAGACTGGTTGTGTATAGGTAAAACAAAACATCATTTTTCATAAAATGAAAATACTTGCTCCCTGATATTTTGCATATTGACAGTTATTTTATATCCTTTATGCCTTATAAGTATGTGCTTTTTTGTCTTTTACTCTACTTGTTTACGTAATGTAGAATTCAAAATAAGCTACTCCCATCTTATGCTTATTACTCGAAGCCGTCTGTTGCCTCAGTGGTATAAGCGGTCGGTTGGTTGGCTTGGAAAAACTGGTGTTGATAGTCTTGTGAGCCATCATAGCTGCCGTTTGCTGGACCCGCCCCCGCTTATCTCTACTGAAAAAACAATTTATAATTTAGGGTTATCGAGGTATTAGAGCAGGTAACGAACTGGAGGTTAACGTAAACTGCGTCGTCGCATGTTAGCACCGAACAAGGGACTTCCCTTGATCCGGTCAGTCATATAGACCCGCTTTAAAGGTTTGCCACGCCTTTTAGAGCGTCACCCACGTTGCCATTTTTATCCATGATACGAAAATGGGCATCGCGCAATGCATAAGGTCGATATTCGGTTACCACTTTAAACCTGTCGGAAACACTATGATGAACAATGGCAGTCTCTTTTTTAGATGGGGTGTCATCGGTATTCACTCGAATTAAACGGGGTGCTAACGTTTTTGACATCGCACCTGGGCGTTTTTGTTCGTGAATTTTGCCATTACACAGCGGATTAATATTAAAGTCATCATCACACAATATATCTTGAGCACCCTC